>NZ_JBSQIC010000060.1:0-23410 GCF_055108615.1 Tangfeifania sp.
GAATCGGGGTGAGTAATTTGATTTGATGCAATTTATGAAATTTATCACAAGGTTTCTGGATTTCGATCACCAAAATTTCGATTGACAAAAATTCAGCTTCAAAAAGATGGGGTTGAATAAAAGATGAAGGTTTAATTTGACTCTCCCGCGGCCCCTCTCTGCGCGCCAGCCGGAGGAAGGGAGATTCCGAATTTAATTGAATTGAGGTAAGTCAACTGATTTTTTTGTAAGTTTGTTGAAACATAAATTTAAATCAAGTAAACCTTAAAAAAATGAAAAAGTTATCTGTATTAATTGTAGCCCTCATTTTGGCAACCGGATTCTCCAACGCCCAAAAACCAGGCGGCTTTTACGGCATGTGGAACATTGAAATTGAAGGCGGCTCGGTGGGTTGGCTTCATGTGTTTGAAAACAATGGTTTTCTGGATGCCAGGCTGCTTTGGCAGGGGGGAAGCGTGCTCCCCGTGCAGCATGTTTCAGTAATTGATGAAAACCACCTGATGGTAATGCGGGCCGGGGAGCTTTCGCTTGACGGTGAAAACGGGGAACGGAAAATGATTCAGCCCCACTATTTAAAAATAACCCGCAGTGGCGACCGGATTTCGGGCGTTTCGATGCAACCGGCCCGGAACGGGATGGGAACACATAAAATGAAATTTTACGGCTGGAAACCGGCAGATGTCCCGCCGAAACCTGATCTTTCGGATGTGACATACGGCAATCCTGTTGAACTCTTTAACGGCAAAAACCTCGACGGTTGGAAATTGCTGAACCCGAACCAGGCGAATGGATTTAAAGTAGAAAACGGAGTTCTGGTAAACGATCCGGTACAAAACGAAGGGGAACACATTTGGTATGGCAATCTCCGTACCGAACAGGAGTTTGAAGATTTTAACCTGACACTTGAAGTGAATGTTCCCGAAGGTAGCAACAGCGGCGTTTATCTGCGCGGAATGTACGAAGTTCAGGTGGTGGATTCGTATGGGAAAGAAGTTGATTCGCATAACATGGGCGCTTTATACAGTCGCATCACTCCATCGGAAGCTGCAGAAAAACCTGCTGGCGAATGGCAAACAATGGACATAACCCTTTACAAACGCCATTTAACGGTGAAACTGAATGGAACGACCATCATCGATAATCAGCCGGTTTACGGACCAACAGGCGGGGCCATCAGCGCTGATCTTTACAGTCCCGGACCGATTTATTTACAGGGCGACCATGGGAAAGTGCTGTACCGGAATCTGGTGCTGAGGCCGATAGTAGAGTAATGCAGATGTTTATTATTTTGAGCCTTAAACCTTCAAAGTTTCGCAAACCTTGAAGGTTTATACTGTTTGATATGAAAATATTGACCGCCGGAGAATTCCGGCGGTTTTTGTTTGGTACCTCAATTAAATTTTACTCCCGTCAGCTTCTCCGAAACCTCCCACAATTTCCGGGCATCTTCTTCATTGTACGATGCGCTGTTGGATTTCACTTTAACCGGAGATCCTTTCATTTCATTGAATCCTGACGGTCCGTAATATTCACCGCCTTTAACTTCCGGATCAACGGCAGCTCTGATTTCCGGCAAAGCGCCCATTTTACTTTCCTGTGAAATGGCATTAAAAAGTGGCCGGATCATTCGGAAGTACCATTTTTCGTCGAGATAGCGGGAAAGGTTGGTTTGCGAAACACCCGGGTGCGCGGCCACCGAAATGCCGTCAATTTTATTAACTTCGAAAAAACGCTGTAATTCGTAGGTAAACAACAGATTGGCCAGTTTCGAACGTCCGTAGGCTTTCATAGGAGAATACCCTTTGCCGTTCTCAAAAAGCAGGTTGCTGAAATCCATCTTTCCTTGCTTGTGCGCCATACTGCTCACATTCACTACCCGCGAATTGGGTGTTTTTTTCAGCACAGGAAGCAGCAGTCCGGTTAGTGCAAAATGTCCCAGGTGATTGGTTCCCACTTGCCCTTCAAAACCGTCTTTGGTGGTAAAATAGGGCGTGGTCATAATTCCGGCATTGTTAAGCAGCACATCCAGCCGGTTGTGATTTTGCTGAAATTTTTTGGCAAACCTGCGTACCGAATCCAAATCAGCCAAATCGAGTTCAGCTACATTGATTCTTCCTTCGGGGTGTTGCTGTAAAATTTCAGCCTTTGCTTTTTTCCCTTTTTCTACGGAACGGCTGGCCAGAATCACTTCTGCACCTTTCGCTGTAAATGCTTTTACCGACTCAAAACCGAGCCCGCTGTTCCCTCCGGTAACTATTATTACTTTCCCTGTTAAATCCGGGATATTGTTTGTTGTCCAGTTTTCTTTCATTTTTAACTTTTTTGTCTAATTTTCAATTTGCAAGTTATAACAAAATTTTCAATTTAAAGCAACTACAAATATTATCGCGGCGATGCCGCTTTCGTTTCGAATCATTTCATCAACTTTTTTGGTGCATCGCACCAAAATATTAAGCACATTTCAAAAATTCAGAAAGTGTTGACAAACCCAGCCGAACTCAGATTTCCTTTGCCACCAGCATGGCCGTGTATCCCAGGTAAATTAGCAGTAAGATGGAAGCTTCCCAACGATCCAGTTTCTTTTTTTCGCCGGTAAACATGGCAATGAAAAGGAAAAGCGTTCCCCCGGCCAGAAGGTACATGTCGGTATTAAAAACCGGATTGTAAACAACAGGAGAAACCACGGCGCTGGTTGCAATCACCAGGAAAATATTAAAGATGTTGGAGCCGATAATGTTTCCCACGGCAATGTTGGTATTTTTTTTCAGGGCGGCCACCACCGAAGTAGCCAGCTCGGGCAGCGAGGTGCCGATGGCCACAATAGTAAACCCGATGATTTTTTCGCTCAGCCCGAGAATTGTGGCGATTTCAACGGCATTGTTTACTACCAGCCTTCCTCCCAAAATCAGCCCGGTCAGTCCAAATCCAATTAATGCTATCATTTTGAATGACGACATTTTGTTCACCTCAACCTCTATTGGCGCTTTGTCGGTTTTTGTGAGCCGGTAAACATAAAACATAAACAGACCAAACATCAGAAACAAAAACAGTCCGTCGAGCCTTGATATTACCGGGTTCTCAAGTACAAAAAAGTTATTGGCCAGCAGGAATAAAATTACCACCGCCAGTAGCGAAAGGGGAATTTCTTTCCAGGTGGTGCTCGATTGAACCATTAGCGGATAAATAATGCCGGTAATGCCCAGAATTAAAAAAAGATTGGCGATGTTGCTTCCCAACACATTTCCCAAAACAATATCGTTGAGGTTTTGCGATGAGGCAATCACATTTACTACCAGCTCAGGTGCCGATGTTCCAAATGCCACAATGGTTAATCCAATCACCAAATCGGAAACATGATATTTTTTGGCCAGTGCCGATGCACCGCTTACCAGCCAGTCGGCACCCTTAATTAAAAACACAAGTCCTGAAATTAACAACAAACTGTTTACCAGCATCTGCTCATTTATTTAAAAGAATGTAAAAAAACAAATAATACGCCTGATCTCCAAATGGTGTGTGCGAACACATTTCTCTGTTATATAACATTTTTTTATTTTCTGATAAAATTATAAATCATTTATTTTCAGTAAAATATGAAAAATGATAAAACTTATAGCAATTTTATTGTGTGTGCGAACACATTTTTGTTTTGATATTGATTTTCATTTCATTAGATTTGATAATATTTAATTACAAAGTCAGTGGAGCGAACTAAAAAAGTAACCATCCAGGATGTAGCCCGATATGCCAACGTTTCGGTGGGCACCATCGACCGGGTTATTCACCACCGAGGCAAAGTTTCCCCGGGGAAAAGGAAAAAGGTTGAGGAAGCTATCGAAAAGCTGAAATTCAATCCGAACATGCTGGCTCGTGCACTTGCACTTGGTAACCAATTTTCCGTTAGTGCGCTGATTCCATCTGCTCCCTACCCGGGTCATTACTGGTCTATGCCACACCGGGGGTTGGAAATGGCGACGGCGCAGTTCAAAGATTACGGCATTATCACCTCGTATTATTTTTACGATTTATTTGATGAGAAAAGTTTTATTAAACAGGCTGCAAAAATTGCCGAGCTTGAGCCAAACGGAGTTGTGCTTGCCCCTCTTTTTCTTCAGGAAAGCAACCACTTTACCGAAAAACTAAGGAAAAAAGGCATTCCTTATATTTTTATCGATGCTGATATTCCGGATGGTAAAAGCCTTTCCTACATTGGTCCCGACGTGAAACAAAGTGCTTACATCGCTGGGCGGTTGCTCAACTCTATGCTGCCGGAAAAGGCAGAAATCTTAATGGTGAACATGGTAAAAGGATTTGAAAATGCATCGGCACTCAGGCGAATGGAGGAAGGTTTTAGAGGTTATTTCAAGAAAAACGGGCTGGAAGAAAACAAAACCATTCATGCTTTAACCATTCAGTCAACAAAAAAGGAGGATGTTTTTCGCGAAATCACCAAATATTACATCAAAAATTCGGCAATAAAAGGTGTTTTTGTCACCAACTCCAAGGCTTTTCTTATTTCAGAATTCCACCGTAAACATGATTTGAATATCCGGCTGGTGGGCTACGATTTGGTTGAAGCCAACATTGAACACCTGCGCAACGGGGGAATTGACTTTCTCATCTCGCAGAGTCCTGTACAGCAAGGGGAACGTGCCATTCAAACATTCTTCGAATCTTTTGTATTTAAAAAAGACCCGGAAAAAATTCAGTATGTACCACTGGATATCATCATCCGTGAAAACCTCGATTTTTACATCAATTTTAACCGGCACAATCAAAATGGAATAAAAAACAATCAATAAAAGAAATCACTATGACAAAAAATTTCAATTCGAGAAGGGATTTTATTAAGAAATCGGCAGGAGTTTCTGCCGGGCTGATGGTAGGCGGTGTCCTTCCGGGCTTCAGTGCATCGAGCTATGCACGGATTATGGGTGCCAACGACCTGTTGCGTGCTTCTGTAATGGGTGTCAATTCGCGCGGAAATGCGCTGGCGCAAAACTTTGCTTTCCAGGAAAACTGCGAGGTAATTCATGTGTGCGACGTGGATTCGCGTGCCATTGAAAAATGCTCTGCCAATGTTCAAAAGGTCCAAAACAAAAAGCCACAGGGATTTGAAGATTTCAGAAAGTCGCTTGAAAGCAAAGATGTGGATATTTTAGTTGTTGCGGCACCCGACCACTGGCATGCCCCGGCAGCGCTGCTGGCCATGCAGGCAGGTAAAAATGTTTACCTGGAAAAACCGTGCAGCCACAATCCTGCCGAAGGCGAAATGCTTGTTGAGGCGCAGAAACGTTACAATAAATCGGTGCAAATGGGCAACCAACGCCGTTCATGGCCAAATGTGATGCAGGCGATTCAGGAGTTGAAAGAAGGAATTATCGGTCGGCCATACTTTGGTAAAGGCTGGTATTCCAACAATCGCGGCCCGATTGGAGTGGGAAAAGAAGTGGCGGTTCCCGACTGGCTCAACTGGGAACTCTGGCAGGGGCCGGCTCCGCGAAAATCGTACAAAGACAATATTGTGCATTACAACTGGCACTGGTTCTGGCACTGGGGGACTGGCGAAGCACTGAACAACGGAACGCACATGGTAGATTTATTGCGCTGGGGTTTTGATGTGGATTTTCCGGAGAAAGTAAGTTCAAATGGCGGTCGTTACCGGTATGACGATGACTGGCAAACGCCGGATACACAGGTGATTACACTCGACTTTCCGGAAGGAGTGACCATGACATGGGAAGGCCGGAGTTGCAACGGGAAAAACATAGAGGGAAGTTCAGTGGGTGTTGTTTTTTATGGCGAAGAAGGAAGCATGGTAATTTCAGGAGGTAACGATTACAAGGTTTACGACCTGAAAAACAACATTGTAAAAGATGTGAAAAACGAACAGAAAATTGATCCTCGTGATGCTGCCAATCCTTCCAGCCACCTCGATGCACTGCACATCCGGAACCTTTTTGCCAATATCAAAAACGACGATCCGCTGAAATCTGACATCGATTCCGGTCATAAAAGTACGTTGCTCGTTCAATTGGGAAATATTGCCCAGCGTGTAGGGCATTCACTGGAAATCGATCCGCAAAACGGGCACATTTTGAAAGATAAAACCGCTCAAAAATTGTGGGACCGGGAGTATGAAAAAGGCTGGGAAATGAAATTATAAGAATCTTTTCGCAAAGGTGCCAGGTCGTAAGGAAAAACTTTAAATCATGTAACATGAATTCACGTAGAAATTTTATAAAAAAAGCAGGAGGCGGTTTGGCTGCTGCTGCCATTGCTCCGCAACTTTATGCCAATTCAATACAAAATGGAAAAATTATCATCGGTATCATAGGTGCTGAAAACTCGCACACCATCGGTTTTGGAAAAATGTTTAATACCGATAAAAAATTCCCGGGCATGGAAGTTAAATATGTGTGGGGCGAAACCGACGAGTTTGCCAAACGTGCCATGGAACGGGGTAATATTCCCAACCAGGTAAAAGATCAGGCTGAAATGATGGGAAAGATTGACGCTTTAATTGTCGATCACCGCCATGCCAAATACCACCTCGATGCCGCCTGGCCATTTGTAAAAGCCGGTATTCCTACCTTCATTGATAAACCATTTTGTTATCGGGCAGAAAAAGGAAAAGAGTTTTTGCAAATGGCCCGGGAAGTTGGAACCCCGGTAACTTCTTACAGCTCGATTGCACACAGCGCGGCCACTTTCGACATTAAAAAACAGGTGGAAGAAATGGGTGATATTTACCAAGTCATCCGAACCGGGCCTGTCGATTTGGATTCTAAGTACGGTGGTGTGTTTTTCTACGGAGTGCACATTGTTCAGCCACTTATGGTAATGTTTGGAGAAGACATCGAGCGTGTGCGAATCACTCGTGATGGTTCGTACGGAAATGCTACCATTAAATATTCAAACGGTCTGCTCGCCACCCTTGTTTTCAAGCAAAAAGCATACGGCTGGGAAACTTTTGTGGAAACCAGTGATAAACTCATTGAATTAAAACCACGTGTTGAAGAAACCGATCCACCCAGGAATTATGTTGACATGGTGGAAATGTTCCGCACCGGTAAAGAACCGCGTTCGCATCAGAGTATATTGAATTGCGTTTCGGTGTTGGAAGCCCTGGAAAAATCGGAAGAAACCGAAAAATGGACAGAGGTTGAATATTTGCCGGTTTAAATATTTAAAGACCTCAGAGAGGTCGCATGTGTATAGAAATGAAAATAATTTATCGGTAATTCTACTCCGCAGGAGTCGCACAAATACCAAAAGCTCTGTGCTATAAACAGTAGAAACCGCTGGTTTCTTAAAAAAATGAACACTAAATATTGAATTC
The DNA here is from genome assembly GCF_055108615.1 of Tangfeifania sp. Taxonomy (NCBI): domain Bacteria; kingdom Pseudomonadati; phylum Bacteroidota; class Bacteroidia; order Marinilabiliales; family Prolixibacteraceae; genus Tangfeifania; species Tangfeifania sp. Next base: position 7,343 of record NZ_JBSQIC010000060.1, read on the forward strand.
AAAAATGACAAAAAATGAACAAATCAATCCAAACAAAAATCTACGCAGCATTTGCAATTTTCTTTCTTTTTGGAATATCTGAAATGAATGCACAACAGGTAATCGAAGGAATTCATTACCACACCGGGCAGCCGGTGCAGGTAAAAATCAACAATGGGATGATTGAAGACATCACAACCCTGGAAAAACCGGTTGGTGATAATCCGGTGTACATTGCACCGGGCTTTTTCGACAACCAGGTGAACGGGTTTGCCGGTGTTTCCTTTGCCTTTGGCGACAGCGACCTCACTCCCGAGGGCATTGAAAAAGCAACCAGCGAGTTGTGGAAAAAAGGAGTTACGACTTATTTGCCAACGCTCACCACAAACAGTATCGATGTTTTAACCCGTAATTTAGAACTTCTTTCAAAAGCAGTAGATGACCCAAAACTTTTGGGTTCCATTCCCGGGTTTCATCTCGAAGGGCCTTACATCAATCCGGAAGACGGTTACCGCGGTGCGCATCCCAAACAGTTTATAAAACTGCCCGACTGGAATGAATTTATGCAATTATACAAAGCCTCGGGAGAACATATTTTGCAGGTTACCGTGGCACCGGAAATGGAAGGCGGGCTGGAGTTTGTCACCAAATGTAGCCAAAAAGGTATTGTAGTTGCACTGGGGCACCACAATGCAGATGCCGAAACAGTAACTGCCGCCATCGACCGGGGAGCCAAAACTTCCACCCACCTCGGTAACGGGGCGGCCAACATGATTAACCGCCACCGTAATCCATTCTGGTCTCAGTTGGCCGACGACCGGCTGAACATCAGCATCATCTGCGACAGCTTTCACCTGTTGCCCGAAGAAATCCAAACCTTTTTTAAAGTAAAAGGCGTTGAAAAAACCATCATCACTTCCGATGTAACGCACTATGCCGCGCTGGAACCGGGCGAGTATAAAACGTCAACAGGTGAAACCATTGAGTTGACAGAAGATGGCATGTTACGTTACCCGGCGCAAAATGTATTGTACGGTTCGGCATCGCCCATTACCAAAGGAGTAGGTTATGTGATGCAGGTAACCGGCTGTTCATTGGCCGATGCCGTGCAAATGGCCAGCACCAACCCGGCCCGGCTTTATAACCTGAACGACCGAGGAACACTGGAACCCGGAAAACGCGCCGACATTGTACTGTTTACCCTGGAAGATTTTAAGGTGAACATTCAGGAAACCTGGGTGAAGGGGAAGAAGATGTATGAAAATTACAAATAACAAAAGACAAAAAAATTACAAATTTCAAAAATCAAAAGACAAACAAATACCAAAACTCAATTACCAAAAAATAAATGGCTTGTTTAAAATCAAATGATTATGAATCAGGAAGATTTAGTTGAAGAAGGAAAACCAGTTTATGATTTGGAAGAAAGAACTTTTCAATTTGCAAAAAGAATAAGAAAATGGATTAAAAAATTGCCTCATTCAGTTGCAAATCTTGAAGATTCAAAGCAATTGGTGAGAGCTTCGGGTTCAGTTGGTGCAAATTACATTGAAGCGAATGAGGCACTTAGCAAAAAGGATTTTATCTTTCGTTTACGGATTTGCAGAAAGGAAGCAAAAGAAAGCGCTTATTGGATCAGATTAATTATGGAAAGCAATGAAGTAATCCCCGACGAAAAGGAAGGAAAAGCTTTGTATCAGGAATCTGTTGAATTGAAAAAAATCTTTTCATCTATCATTAGTAAATCTGAATAACTAAACTCCATTTTCAATCTATTTCAATGTTTGGATTTTAATCAATTGATTAATTGGCATTTATTTGAAAATTATCTTTTGAATTTTGGAGCTTATAAAAACATAAACATGAGCAAATTCTACAAAAAAATACTAATCGCCCTTGCGTCCGTTGGTCCCGGACTTTTCCTCATCGGTTACAACATTGGCACCGGCAGTGTTACCACCATGGCCAAAACCGGAGCCGAACACGGCATGGAGCTTTTTTGGGCGCTGGTGCTGTCGTGCATTTTTACCTTTTTTTTAATGGTGGCCTACGGGAAGGTGACCCTGGTTTCGGGGAAAACCGCCCTTACCAACATTAAACACGAATTCAGATACGGCTGGGTACTGGCACTGTACATTTTAATTGCGTTGATAATAGGCGAGTTGCTTGCGCTGATGGGCGTTATGGGTATTGTGGCCGACCTGGTTCAGGAAGCTATCCGCCTTCTTTTTAATGAAAGAGTCGTCCCCCGCGGCTGGATCATTTTGGTATTCGCAACCGGACTTTATCTTCTTTTGTGGTTCGGCCAATACAAAACCTTCGAAAAAGTACTCACCATTTTCGTAATTTTTATGGGACTTTCCTTCATTGTAGTATTTTTTATGGTCAGTCCCGATTGGTCAGTTATTGCCAGAGGTTTGGTTCCCGGAATACCCGACACGCCCGGTGCCATGGGACTTGTGGCCGCCATTGCCGGAACCACCTGCTCGGCAGCGGTGTTTATTATGCGAAGTACCGTTGTTGCTGAAAAAGGCTGGGGCATTAAAAACCTGAAAGAGGAAAAAAAGGATGCCTTCGTTTCCGCTGCTATGATGTTGTTCCTGAGCGGGGTGATTATGGCTGTAGCTGCCGGTACGCTTCATGTGATGGGGCTGAAACTGGAAAACACGGTAGAGATGATACATCTTTTTGAGCCCATTGGCGGAAACGTCGCGGCTTTCATTTTAATCCTGGGAATTGTGGGTGCCGGCCTTTCAACCATCTTTCCCATTGTGCTGATTGCCCCCTGGCTGATTGCCGATTACACAGGAAAACCACGGAATATTCGTTCTACACAGTCGCGGATTCTGATTTTTGTGGCCATGCTTTTTGCATTTGGCTCTGTATTTCTGGAGCAACGTCCGCCGGCACTGATGGTCTTTTCGCAGGCATTTCAGGCTGTGATTTTGCCCGCCGTGGCTATTCCAATATTATTGCTGATAAACCGGTCCAAACTCATGGGAACCAATAAAGCCAATATCCGCGAGAACATAGGAATCTGGGCGGTGGTACTCTTTTCGTTTGTTACCACGTACTTTGCTATAACAGAATTACTGACGTAGAGAAATAAGACTCAAGACAATGAGATGTGAGACACAAGACATCAGTACTCTTATCTTGATACTTGATACTAATCGTCTCGATACTTGATACTAAATACTTAAAAAAATGAAAAATACCGAATTCAAAAAAGACAAACTCACCGTAAAAATCTTCCCTGGTAAAGATGAAATGGGGAAAGCCGCGGCTATTTCAGTGGCTAAAAAACTGACTACAGCCGTAGCTGAAAATGGTTTCGCCAACCTGATTCTCGCCACAGGCGCGTCGCAGTTTCAATTCCTGGAACATCTGCAAAAGCAGGTCATCGACTGGAAAAAAATCACGGTTTTTCATCTCGATGAATACATGGGAATGCCGGTCACCCATCCGGCCAGTTTTCGAAAGTACCTGAAAGAAAGGATACTGGACAAAGTTCAGCCCAAACAGGTGCATTATCTCAACGGCGACGCGCCCGATATAGAGGCTGAAGTTTTACGGTACGAAAACCTGCTGAAAGAACACCCCATTGACGTGGGTTGCATTGGAATTGGCGAAAACGGCCACATCGCTTTTAACGACCCGCCGGTAGCCGATTTTAACGATCCGAAGCTGGTGAAAGTAGTGGAACTCGATGAACCCTGTCGCAAACAACAGTTGGGCGAAGGCTGGTTTCCCACATTCGACGATGTACCGACTCACGCGCTTTCGCTCACTATTCCTGCAATGATGCGCTGCAAACACATCAGTTGCGTGGTACCCGACGAGCGCAAAGCCGAAGCGGTTTACAATACATTGAATGCCGAAATTTCAACGGCCTGTCCGGCTACCATTTTACGAACCCACCCGGATTGCGTTTTGTACCTGGATAAAGGTTCGGCTTCAAAATTGAAATAATATACCATGAAGCGAAACCATTTTATCTTTCCCGAAAAAATAACAACCCTTGTCATCGCTTTTTTTATTCTGATGTCGTTTGGTTTTGCCCGGAAGAATAGTCAAAAACAAGAAGCATCGGAAAAGGAAAAGGAAAAGCAAAAGGCCAACCTGGAATTAATCCTTAAAGTGTTACCGCCCGACCAACTCAACGAAAACAGTGCGTTCGACGACAGGGGCAGGGTTTCGTTTTTGGACCGGACATTTACCGACTGGCTGGAACGTACCGGCGAGCTGCCGCCCGATTTCGACCAGATGCCTTCGCTGCCGTTTTTGCCCAATCCGTTGGTTATAGATGAAGGCGGGAAAAACATCCCGGTTGAAACTCCGGAGCAGTGGCAGGAAAAAAGGGAATGGATGAAAGAACAACTTCAGTATTATATAACAGGCACCTTTCCGCCGGCACCCGACAATTTAAAAGTAGAAATTCTGAACGAAAAAATGGATGGAGAAGTCCGGCTTCAAACGGTCGAACTCTCTTTTGGTCCGGGTCATGAAGCAAAACTGACATTGGAGTTGATGATTCCGCCCGGCACAAAACCGCTACCGGTATTCTTAACCCAGTGGAACCACCGCGAGTGGGCGCAGGTGGCGGTCAGGCGCGGCTACATCGGTTGTATTTATGCCGGTGCCGATGCCAAAGACGACACCGAAAAGTATGCGGAGATTTGGGCAGGCGAATACGACTGGACCCGCCTTATGCGAAGGGCGTGGGGAGCCTCCAGGGCAATTGATTACCTTTATACCCAGCCCGAAGTGGACAAAGAAAAAATAGGCCTGACCGGGCATTCCCGTAACGGAAAAACATCATTGATGGCTGCAGCATTCGACGAACGGATTACTGCCTGCATTCCCAGCAGTGGCGGCACAGGAGCCGAAGTACCCTGGCGTTATACATCACATAATTTCGATATCGAAGATATTGCGTTGCTGGCCAGCGCACGTCCTTCGTGGCTGCACCCGCGGCTGCGTTTTTTTATTGGCAGGGAGCACAAACTTCCTGTTGACCAGAATTCATTTATGGCTTTGATTGCTCCGCGCGGACTGATGCTGAGCACCGCCCTCACTGAAGGGGCAAGCAACCTGTGGGGAATTGAGCAGGCCTATTATTCAACCCGGGAAGTATATGATATTTCGGGTAAACAAAACAACCTCGCTATCCGCGCCCGTTACGGATTACATAGCGTCAGCGCCCGCGACATGGAAGATTACATCGACTTTTTCGATTATGTTTTTGGAAGAAGTTCGCATCAGCCGGAAAACCGGTTGTACTATGATTACTCTTTTGAAAAATGGAGGGAATTGAGTGGCGAAAAGATAAATCCACTTTCCTATCCTGAAAAAGAAAAAAATAATAACCTGAAAGCCGGGTCAGTAAACGAATGGGAGCGTAAAAAAACGGAAATTCAAAAGCAAATAAACTGGGCTTTGGGTGATGAACCGCCAGGTGTAACCAATCCCGGACCGCGAAGTTTAGATAACGCCGGACGGGGAGAAGTAAGCTTCGGAACTTTTCTCACCCGCCCACGAGGAAATGAGAAAATGGGTGTTATGCCTGTTAGTCCGTACAACGGATTTGGCGACCAGTTGTTTGGCTACCTTTATTATCCGCTTGGCGAAAACGGAAAAATAAAATCCGGCAATCTTCCCGTGGTCATCTACCTGCACGAATACGATTACTCTAAAGGGTTCAATTCCTATCATCAGGTAGAATCGTTGTTCCAATCATTGGTTGAAAGAGGATTCGCCGTGTTTGCTTACGATATGCTGGGATTTGGCAACCGCATTGAAGAAGGTACGCGGTTTTACAACAGGTATCCCCACTGGTCGAAAATGGGGAAAATGGTAACTGATGTAAAAGCGGCGGTAGAAGCAATGGAAAACCTTGAGTTTATTGACCACGACCGGATTGTTGTTGCAGGCTATTCGCTTGGAGCAACGGTTGGTTTATACGCGGCTGCAACCGATAAACGGATTGCCGGGATTGTTTCGGTGGCGGGATTTACGCCCATGCGGACGAATACGCTGAATCGGGGGACAGAAGGGATAAAAACGTTTTCGCATCTGCACGGTCTTCTGCCGCGGTTAGGATTTTTTGTCGGGTATGAATCGCGGGTTCCTTATGATTTTCATGAAATCCTTGGTTGTGTTGCACCCCGCCCGGTTCTCGTTATTGCACCCGAATTCGACAAAGATGCTCATCTGCAGGACATTAAGGCAACCGTAAACGAAGCAGAACAGGTTTACAAACTGTTTGGAAAATCGGACAACATCCGGTTTCATGTTCCCTGGGATATTAACCGGTTTTCCCCGGAAATGAGGGAAAAGATGTATGAATGGCTGAACCTGAAATTCTGAAGATGTACGACAATTCATAAAAAAATAAAGTATGAAGACCTGGAAAATAGGAATTATCGGAACCGGCATGATAGCTGATTTTCATGCTCAGGCTGTTCAATCGCTGCCTAACGCGCAGCTGGCGGGCTTTTGCAATATCAGGCCCGAAAAGGCAAAAAAAATGGCGGAAAAGTATCATGTGAAACACTGGGAAACTTACCAGTACATGTTGCAATCGAACGACGTGGATATGGTGATGATTGCCACACCAAGCGGCGCTCACGAAAAGCCGGTTGTTGAAGCGGCAAAACAGGGAAAGCATGTGTTGTGCGAAAAACCGATTGAAATTCAGCTCGACCGCATCGACCGGATGATTGAAGCCCATAAAAAAGCAGGAACGTGGCTGGGTGGAATTTTCAACTTCAGGTACAACGAAACCACGAAAATCATTAAAAAAGCCATCGAAAAAAACCGGCTGGGCACAATTACATACGCCGCAGTGCATGTTCCGTGGTGGCGTAACGATGCCTATTACGAAGGCTGGCACGGCACCTGGGAACTCGACGGTGGTGGTGCGTTGATGAACCAATCCATTCACATGGTTGACCTGCTTTTGTACATGATGGGTTCGGTTGAACGGCTGGGCGCATTTACTTCGAACCTTGGGCATCCGCAAATTGAGGCGGAAGATACGGCAGTGGGCGTGCTTCAGTTTAAAAACAAAGCTCTTGGCGTAATTTACGGAACAACTGCTTCATTCCCGGGCCAGTTTCGCCAGCTGGAAATAACCGGAACGAAAGGCACCATTGTTTTGGTGGAAAACAGTCTGCAGGTTTGGCAGTTTGCTGAAATGAACGAAGAAGATGATAAAATCATTCAGAAGTACGGTGCCATTGAAGGTGGCGGCGGTGTAGCCGACCCGGCAGCCATGACGTATGACAACCACGCCAAAAACCTGGCGGCGTTTATTCAGGCCATCGAAGAAAACCGGACGTTTGAAATCGACGGTGAAGAAGCACGGAAATCGGTGGCTTTAATACTGGATATTTACCAATCGGCCAAAACGTTTTCGATGATTGCAAAAGAGTAAGAAACAAAATCAATTTTAAAAACGAATAGTTACAGAAATGAAAAAACTAAAAACATTGTCTATTCCACTGATTCTATTTTTCTCACTTCAAGCGGTTTACGCCCAAAACTACGACGAATCGAAAGTAGGAGAATACACCCTTCCCGAGTTGTTGGTTACGGAAAGCAGACAAACCGTTTCAACGCCCGAACAATGGGAAAATATCCGCAGGCCCGAAATTCTCAAACTTTTTGAAGACCACGTTTACGGACAGGTTCCCAAAGATTTCGACGACATCAAATTCAAAGTAACAAACCAGGATAAAAAGGCGATGGACGGAAAAGCCACCCTGAAAGAAGTAGCTATTACCGTTACCCGAAATAATAAATTGGTGACCATGAATTTGCTGATGTTCAGACCCAACAAAATAAAAAAACCGGTTCCCATGTTCCTGGTAATAAATCACCGTTCATTGAATTTCTATAAACATTCGACCTCGCTGAGGTCGATAGCCTTCATTTAGACCTTCGGACAAAAAAATTATGAAAGAATCCAATTTAATCAAATACGCACATCCCCAAAATCTGCTACAATCATATCCGCCCGGCTCTGATCCTGTAACTCCGAGCCGGGACCGGCGAAGGCAATGCAAAACATTCCAGCCGAGTTGGCCGCTTTGATTCCGTTGGCAGAATCTTCTATAACGAGACATTTTTCAGGTGGAACACCCAGTTTTTTGGCAGCCAGCAGAAAAATATCCGGTTCGGGTTTGCTGGCACCTGCCATCTGGCTGTCAACCACTACATCGAAATATTTTCTCATTCCGGTTTTCTGAAGAATGATATCAATCACGTCGGGATAGGATGAAGAAGCCAGGGCAAGCGGGACACCTTTTCTTTTCAGCTTTTTTATCAGTTGCTCCACTCCGGGCATCGGTTCAATTTTTCCAAGCGACTGAAAATAGGGAGTAACCAGCGTGTTGGTCATCTCTACCAATTCTTCCACCGGCTGGCTCACGCCGTATCTCTCTTTAATCAATTGCCACATCTGGTCGGTGGCGGTTCCCTGGTAGGTTTGGTGCTCTTCTTCCGAAATTTCCAGTCCCAGCTGCCGAAAATTCGTTTGTTCCACTTTTACATAAAACGGCTCGGAGTTTACCAGCACTCCGTCCATGTCAAAAATAACAGCCTTAAAGTTTTGTCCTTTTACTTTCAATTCAGATTGCATTTTTTTTTTGTACTTAACCAGTTTTCGTTGTGTTTTTTTATCCGGTTTCTCCAGTTGCTCCAGGAATTGGACTGGCTGGCTGGCAATAAAACTGTTTTCATTTTGAAGAAGTTCGGTTATTTCACTGATAACTTTTTTGTTTTCAATGTCATGTTTTTCAAACAATTCAGGTTGATTAAAACGACGAATATTTTCCTCGCTTTTTTGAAATGAGAAAGCGACTGCCCAAAGTATCAACATTGAAAAAAATCGTTTCAATCTCATAATCATTAAAAGAAATCATCTCCGGGATGTACTATTCCGGCAATTTGTTTATTTCTGATTTCTCAAATTGTGTCACTCCGCCGGAAACGATAAATTTCATAACGTCAGCAGGCGATAAATTCACACGTTCAATTCGTTCGCGTGGGACAAGGTACAGTTCTCCTGAAAAGTTGTAGGAATGCGGAAAATAAACAGCTGCCAGCTCTTCGTTTTCAATTTCAGAAAGTGTGTTTTTTGTAATAAAGCCTAATTTCCACAGGTTGTTTTCTTTGTTGAAAAGCACTTTTACCGGAGTGTTGAACTTCTTTTCTTTTCCCATAAATGCCGAAAAAAGATCGTTGAGTGATGAGAAAAGTAAATTCAGGACAGGGATTTTACGAATCAGTTTCGCTGAAATATTTTTTAATGGGCGGACGATGGCTGTTTGTCCGATAAAACCAAGAAGTGTTAACGAAACAAAAAGCCCCACAATTCCCAGCCCGGGCACCGAGAAACCAATCCATTTTTCGATGTTTTCGGTCAGCCAGCCATCAACCGTAACAAACAGCGAATAAAGGATATACGCGATAATCGCAATCGGGGCAACCAGCAGGACACCCTGCAGAAAATATCCTCCTATCTTTTTCATTCTGAAATTTTACTTTTCAACATTGTATGTTCAAATTTACTCAAATTACTGAAGTTGATTTTTTAAGAAGTTGGTCATTTTGGTGTACAGGTGCATGGTTGTGTTTCCGCCCCGGATGCCGTGCGCCCGGTTGGTGTAAATGGCCATGTCGAACTGAATTCCTTCCTGTACCAGTTTTTCGGTAAATTCGTACGTGTTTTGTGCATGAACATTATCGTCGGCAGAACCATGAATAATGAGCAGCCTGCCTTTAATATCGCCGGCATGGGTAAGTGGTGAGTTATCGTCGTAACCATCCGGATTTTCCTGAGGAGTTGTCATAAAGCGTTCGGTGTAAATCGTATCGTAAAACCGCCAGTTGGTAACTGGTGCCACCGCAATACCCGCTTTAAACAGTTCGCCTCCTTTTTCCATCGAAAGCAGGGTCATAAATCCACCGTAGCTCCAGCCAAAAATGGCAATGTTGCCGGAATCGACGTAAGGGAGCGAGCCGAGATATTTGGCCGTTTCCACCATATCGTCCGATTCATATTTACCCAATTGCAGGTAGGTCACTTTCCTGAAATCTTCGCCCCTGGCACCTGTCCCGCGCGGGTCAACCGAAACAACCAGGAATCCTTCCTGTGCCAGGTAGTGGTTCCAGCTCACGCCGCCCCACGAGTCGCGTACGCTTTGCGAGTTGGGGCCGCTGTACTGGGTAATTAAAACCGGGTATTCCTCTGATTCTTTGAAATTGGATGGTTTTATCATGTAGCCGTTCAATTCAACACCTTCGGAGTTAGTAAACGTGAAAAATTCTTTTCGCGGAATAGCAAAATTCTGAAATCGCTTTTTTAATAAGGAATTATCCTGTAAAATACGTATCTGTTCACCTCTGCTGTCTTTCTGAAAAACCCGCCCCAGGCCGCTCTGCTTATTTTGATGAAGCGTGATGAGGCTGGGCGTGTTGTGGCTGCTGTAATAATTTATATAGAAGCTGAAATTTTTGCTGAAATCAGCCCGGTTGGTCCCTGCAAGTGTGGAGAGTTTACCTTTTGTTTCGCCGTTTTTGCTGGTGTAGTAAACTTCCCTCCGCAGGGGCGATTCGGCAGCTGCCTGGTAGTAAAACAATTTTTCATCTTCGTCGAAACCATAAAAATCCGTTACATCAAATTCGCCATTGGTAAGCTGGCCCTGCTCGAAACCAAGTCGATCGTACAGGTACAAATGCGACCAGCCGTCACGTTCGCTGATTATTACAAAGCGCCCGTCGTCGAGGTAGGTGAAGGCATCGAGAAAATCTTCCGAGATGTACCGGTCGTTTTTTTCGGTAAGAATAGGCCTTGAATCGCCGGTGTAGGGATTGGCGTATAACACATCGAGCTGGTTTTGGCGACGGTTCAGCCGCATAACAACAAGGTCCTCTGCATCGGGAGTCCATTTGAGTCGCGGGATATAAAAATCGGGCAAATCACCCAAATCCACTTCTACCGTTACCCTCGAGTACAGTTCGTAGGTGTGGACAGTAACATCGGAGTTTTTCTCCCCGGCTTTCGGATATTTAAATGTTTCGCGCGACGGGTAAACGCTGTTACTGTCAATCCGCGGTTTTTCGCCGGCATACATGGTCATGCTGAATTCCGGCACTTCAGTTTCATCAAACCGGATGAACGCCAGGAATTTGCTGTCGGGCGACCACCAAAAAGCTTTGTTAAAACCGAACTCCTCTTCGTACACCCAGTCGGGCGCACCGTTGATGATTTCATTTTTTTTGCCGTCGTAAGTTACCTGGCTTTCGCTGCCAAATTTCAGGTTTTTTATAAACAGGTTGTTTTCGCGCACAAAAGCTACGCGTTCACCGTCGGGTGAAAAGGTGGCCAGTTGCTGGGCCCCTTTTTCCGAGAGCGGGGCCAGTTTTTCGGTAACCGAATTCCACACGTAATACTGAGCGGTAAAAGAGTGCCGGTAGATGCGTTTGATGTCGGTGGTTAACAGTATTTTGGATTCATCGTTGTTGAATTCGTAACCGGAGAACGATGAAATCGGGACATTTTCAATTTTGGTGATGTCGAAAAGCGTTTCCACCTCTTCGCCGGTTTCGTAACTGTATTTTACTATGCGGGTTCCGTTTTCATGCGTGGTGTAATGCACGCCGTCGTTCATCGAGCGCAGGCCCCTGACCGACTGCGCACTGAATGTCCCTTTCTGAAAAATATCTTCGAGGGTGATTTTTTTGCCGGTTTGGGCGCTTAGGTTAAGACTTAAAATTATTGCAAAAAATACAAATGTTAACTGTTTCATTTTCATTGGAATTATGCTCTTCAATTTTGTTTTGAAATTTATTACTCGAGTACTAACAATTTGAGTTCGGGAATATGTTTAAAACCTGAAATTAATCCCATTCATCTCTTAACCGTTTTTGATATTCAACAGCATCTTCGTTCCATTTAACTTTCCCCAAATGGTTTTTAGCCTGGAAAGTTTTCGATGGTTTCATTTTCCTTAATGCTTCCGATAGTTTTTTAGGATTCTCTATTTTTTTTACGTTAGATTCCATATTTATTGTTATTTACCACAAAGTTAAATTTTTTTTCTTCAGCAGCTATTTTAATTTTTCTACGGCATTGAATATTTCTTTGAACACTCATGTTGACTAATGGTTATAATTCTCAAACAAGAACTTTGAAAAGATTGATTTTTTGAATGAATCATTATCTTTGCAAATCGTTAAAAAACAGAATTTAAAAAACAAATGATACAAATAACACTTCCTGATAACAGTGTGAGAGAATTTGCAGAACCGGTAACCGGTTTGGAAATAGCACGTTCCATTTCCAACCGGCTGGCAAAAGATGTTTTGTCGGTTTCAGTGGATGGTGAAATATGGGATTTGACCCGAAAAATTGATCGCGATGCAAAAATTAAGCTTCACACGTGGGATGACAGGGAGGGAAAAGAGGCATTCTGGCACTCATCGGCCCACCTGATGGCAGAGGCCATTGAGCAGTTGTACCCGGGCACCAAATTTGGAATCGGCCCGACTGTGGATGCCGGATTTTATTACGATATTTCGTTGCCGGGAGAAAATCAGCTTTCTGAAAAAGATTTGGAGAAAATCGAGCAGAAAATGGTTGAGCTGGCCCGGCAGAAAAATGATATTGTCCGCGAGGAGATTTCGAAAAAAGATGCCATGCAACTGTTCGATTCCAAAGGCGACGAGTTTAAGCAGGAATTAATCAGCGAATTGGAAGACGGCACGATTACACTTTATAAACACGGCACTTTTACTGACCTGTGTCGCGGGCCGCACATTCCGAACACCGGTTATATCAAGGCAATCAAGTTGACATCAATTGCAGGTGCCTACTGGCGCGGCGATGAAAAGAACCCGATGCTGACACGTGTTTACGGAATCACTTTTCCGAAACAGAAAATGCTCACAGAATACCTCGAAATGCTGGAGGAAGCCAAAAAACGCGATCACCGCAAGATTGGAAAAGAGATGGAGCTTTTTGCATTTTCGGAGGCAGTGGGGCAGGGGTTGCCACTCTGGTTGCCCAAGGGCGCTCAGTTACGGATGCTTCTCGAAGATTTTTTGAAAAAAGTGCAAAAAAAATACGGTTACGACCAGGTGATAACACCGCACATTGGCGATGTGAATCTTTACAAAACTTCGGGGCATTTCGATAAATACGGCAAAGATTCTTTCCAGCCGATTACCACACCGGCAGAAGGAGAAGAGTATCTTTTGAAGCCGATGAACTGCCCGCACCACTGCGAAATTTATAAAGTCAAGCCACATTCGTACAAAGATTTGCCAATTCGCATGGCCGAGTTTGGCACGGTTTACCGGTACGAACAAAGTGGCGAGTTGCACGGGCTTACCCGCGTGCGTGGCTTTACACAAGACGATGCGCATATTTTTTGCCGTCCCGATCAGCTGAAAGATGAGTTCAAAAAAGTAATAGATATCATTTTTATTATTTTTAAAGCGGTGAGTTTCGAGGATTACACGGCCCAGATTTCACTTCGCGATCCGAAAACGCCGGGAAAATACATTGGCAAACCTGAAAACTGGGACAAAGCCGAACAGGCAATTATTGAAGCATGCGAAGAAAAAGGACTGAAAACAGTCACCGAAACCGGAGAAGCTGCTTTTTACGGGCCCAAACTCGATTTCATGATTAAAGATGCACTGGGACGCAGCTGGCAGCTGGGAACCATTCAGGTGGATTATAACCTGCCCGAGCGGTTCAACCTTGAATATATTGGTTCGGACGATAACCGCTACAAACCGGTTATGATTCACCGGGCACCGTTTGGCTCGATGGAACGTTTTGTGGCTGTGTTAATTGAACATACCGCCGGAAAATTCCCGCTGTGGCTGGCCGCTGAACAGGCAGTGGTTTTACCAATAAGTGAAAAGTTCAATGATTATGCGCAAAAAGTTTCAGATTTTCTAAATATTTCCGATATTCGCACCGTCGTTGATGATCGTAACGAAAAGATTGGTAGAAAGATACGTGACAACGAATTGAAAAGAATACCCTGGTTGCTGATAGTAGGAGAAAAAGAGGCAGAATCGGAAACCGTTTCGGTTCGTCGCCAGGGAGAAGGAGACAAAGGGGTAATGAAGTTAAGCGAATTTGCTGAACTTCTGACGAATGAAGTTAGAAATCAATTATCCGGATTGTATAACTAACTAAATAAAGGAGGACTTTAAAATAGCTATTAAAAGAAAAGGGCCGGGACGGTCACCATACAGACGAAGGGACCGCGGGCCACAACACAGGATTAACAGGTACATTACATCGCCACAAGTAAGAGTGGTGGGAGATAATATTGAAAACCAGGGAATTTATCCCATACGGGATGCTTTGAAGCTGGCCGATGAGATGGAGCTGGACCTGGTGGAAATTTCGCCAAAAGCCGATCCACCGGTTTGTAAGATAACCGATTACTCCAAGTTTCTTTATCAACAGAAAAAGAAACAAAAGGAGATGAAAGCCAAAGCGCAGAAAATTACTGTGAAAGAAATTCGTTTTGGCCCGCAAACCGACGACCACGACTTTGAATTTAAGAAGCGGCATGCTGAAAAATTTTTAAAAGACGGGGCAAAAGTGAAAGCTTTCGTGTTTTTTAAAGGCCGTTCGATTATTTTTAAAGAGCAGGGCGAAATTTTGCTGCTGAAACTGGCTACCGAACTCGAGGAATTGGGGACAGTTGAGCAAATGCCCCGGCTGGAAGGCAAAAGAATGACAATGATAATTTCACCAAAAAAGAAATAATACAGTTCTTTGATAACATTTTAACAAAGTAGGATTATGCCAAAAATGAAAACGAATTCCGGTGCAAAGAAACGTTTCAGACTGACCGGAACAGGGAAAATTAAAAGGAAACATGCCTACAAAAGCCACATCCTGACGAAAAAAAGCAAAAAACGGAAACGGAACCTGGGTTACTGGACAACCGTTGACCCGGCAAATCAGAGAAATGTGAAGCTTTTGCTGAACATGAAATAATTTTAATCAATTTAAAAAAGTAATTAACCAGGTGATTGCGCATTAAAGTGTTTCCGTCGGCTGACGGAGAACGCCGATTACCAAAAAAGTAAAAAGTATGCCAAGAAGTGTAAATCATGCAGCATCACGTGCCCGGAGAAAAAAAATACTGAAGAGAACGAAAGGTTACTTCGGTGCGCGTAAAAATGTTTGGACTGTCGCTAAAAATACCTACGAAAAAGGTTTGCAGTACGCTTATCGCGACAGAAAAGCCAAGAAAAGAACATTCCGTGCATTGTGGATTCAGAGAATCAACGCGGCCGCCCGTTTGGAAGGGATGTCGTACTCACAGTTCATGGGATTGTTGAAGAAAAACGATATTGAAATCAACAGGAAAGTACTGGCCGATTTGGCCATGAACCAGCCTGAAGCGTTTAAAGCTATCGTTGACAAAGTAAAATAAGAAAGCTGTATTTTCAAACGGTGAAATTATACTATTAGCCCGGTCCGTCACCTGACAGACCGGGTTTTTTATGACCTGATTTGTAGTTTTCAAAATCTGTATTCCTTAATCCTGTAAATACAAAAAAAAGCAGCCCGTTTAAGCTGCTTTTCTTTGCGGTGACGATCCCGAGTACTCGGGAAACTCGCGACCATTAATTTATCTTTTCAATAAGTCTTTTGTAAAACTCCTTGTTTCTCTGTTCTTTAAGAAATCTTTCTCTGCGCATTGCCTCTGCTCGAGTCTTGTGATTTTCGGTGTAAACGATTTTCCATGGCATCTTTCTGGAGGTATATCTCGATTTTCCTGAATTATGATATTCCAGCCTTTGATTAAATCAGAGGTAAATCCAATGTAATAACTGTTATCTTTTTTGCTTTGTAAAATGTAAACTATAAAATCCATTGTTAAGGAATTTTATTGCAAAAATCCTGATATGTGCTAACAAAAAAGCAGCCCGTTTAAGCTGCTTTTTTTTGCGGTGACGATCCCGAGTACTCGGGAAACTCGCGACCTCCGGCAGCTTTTTATTATAACAAAAAAGCAGCCCGTTCAAGCTGCTTTTTTGCGG
>NZ_JBSQIC010000061.1:0-23376 GCF_055108615.1 Tangfeifania sp.
GGTAAAGATCCGTTGTCGGAGACTCTTCAGCATATTCAATCCAGCTTTTAAAATCATTTTCAGAAATGGCTTCGCCGGGGAGAGAATATGAATTAATATCCGGCTCATTCAGAATTCGGATTAACTTATTCTCTTCCAGTTTTTTGAGTTCCTCCAACGATTCTTCTCCCGTTATTTCTATTCTTATTGTTTGCATTTTATATCAATGTTGTGATAATCAGGAATGAGAAATTTCAAATTCCGTTATTTACAAATTTAATCTCTTTTTTAGTAAGACAAAATCATTTTTAAAGTGAAGTACCGGAAATCTGTTTCAAATTTAAAGAAGAGTTTCTTAAAATATATTTTCCACGCATTCTTTTACCATTCAACTTTAAACTTGTATTTTTGGGACTCATTTTCAAAAAAGAAAAATTATAACAGATGTTTGACAATTTAACTGACAGGCTGGAGCAATCGTTTAAGATGCTGAAAGGGCAGGGATTGATTACCGAAATCAATGTGGCTGAAACATTGAAAGATATCCGCCGCGCTTTGCTCGATGCCGATGTTAACTTTAAAATAGCAAAGCAATTTACCGATGATGTAAAAGAAAAGGCACTTGGCCAGCAGGTACTTACCGCGGTGAAGCCGGGCCAGCTGATGGTAAAAATTGTAAAGGATGAACTGACCGAACTGATGGGAGGCGAAACTGCCGAAATCGAATTGAAAGGTTCTCCGTCGGTAATTCTGATGGCTGGTTTACAGGGCTCTGGTAAAACTACATTCTCCGGAAAACTGGCCAACATGCTCAAGCGCAAAAAAGGCCGCCACCCGCTGTTGGTTGCCGGCGACGTTTACCGCCCTGCGGCAATTGAACAGCTGAAAGTTGTGGGCGAACAAATTGATGTTCCTGTTTACACCGAAGACGGAAATAAAGATCCGGTTAAAATTGCCAAAGCTGCCATTAAAGAAGCCAAAACCAAAGGCCACGATGTGGTGATTATTGACACCGCCGGTCGTTTGGCCATCGACGAGCAGATGATGAAAGAAATTTCATCGATTAAAAATGCCGTTGAGCCCGACGAAATTTTGTTCGTGGTGGATGCCATGACCGGTCAGGACGCTGTAAATACAGCCAAAGAATTTAATGACACACTCGATTTCAACGGCGTTGTGCTTACCAAACTTGATGGTGATACCCGCGGTGGGGCCGCGCTTTCTATCAGGTCGGTGGTTAATAAGCCCATTAAATTTGTGGGGACCGGCGAAAAAATGGATGCCGTGGATGTATTTCATCCCACCCGTATGGCTGACCGTATTCTTGGGATGGGCGACGTTGTTTCGCTGGTGGAAAAAGCCCAGGAGCAGTTCGACGAAGGCGAAGCCCGGAAACTACAGAAGAAACTGGCGAAGAATACCTTCAATTTTAACGACTTTCTGAAACAAATCAGCCAAATTAAAAAAATGGGTGATTTGAAAGATGTGGTTTCCATGATTCCGGGGATGGGGAAAGCCATGAAAAACATGGACCTCGACGACGATGCATTCAAGCACATCGAAGCTATCATCCACTCAATGACACCCGATGAGCGTGAAAATCCGGCACTGATTAACGGCAGCCGCCGTAAGCGAATTGCCAATGGTTCGGGCACCAATATACAGGAAGTGAACCGATTGTTGAAACAATTTGCTGAAACCCGTAAAATGATGAAAGCCGTGTCGCAGGGCAAAAACGTGCAGCGCATGATGGGAGGAATGAAGCAGCCGGGAAGACGTTTTTAGTTGAGCGAAAGTTAAGTTGTAAGTTTTGAATTTTATTAAAATACCAATAGACAAAAAAACAAATATCAAATAAATTACAATGTTCAATTTTTTAAATTCCAAAATTTTTGAAATAGTTGTGTTTTGGAAATTGATTTTTGGTGTTTGATTATTATTTGTGTTTTGTGATTTGCTTAATTGTTATTTTGCATTTTGCTTAAATAGTCTAATTTTAAAATACAACTTTGTTATTTGCAGGGTTGTTTCAAAATAAAAACTATGAAACTGATTGACGGGAAAAAAGTGGCAGCAGAAATGAAGCAGGAAATTGCTGCGCAGGTTGCTAAACTAAAGGAACAAGGCGGAAAAACACCTCACCTGGCCGCTGTTTTGGTTGGCCACGATGGCGGCAGCGAAACCTACGTTGCCTACAAAATCAAAGATTGCGAGGAGGTGGGGTTTAAATCGTCGCTTGTTCGGTTTGAAGACGACGTGACCAAAGAAGAGCTGCTTGCCAAAGTTGATGAGCTGAACAACGATGACGACATCGACGGGTTTATTGTACAGCTTCCGCTACCTGCCCATATTAACGATCAGAATGTAATCGAGGCCATCAATCCCAAAAAAGATGTGGATGGTTTTCACCCCGAAAACGTGGGCAGGATGGTTATCGGGCTCCCGTCGTTTGTTTCTGCCACTCCATTTGGTATTGTTGAGCTATTGAAACGTTACAATATTGAAACCAGTGGAAAAAATTGCGTGATTGTTGGCCGCAGCAACATTGTTGGCCGCCCGCTGAGTATCCTGATGTCGCAGAAAGCCATTAACTGCACGGTTACGGTTGCACACAGCCGCACCAAAAACCTGGAAGGATTATGTCGAAGCGCCGATATTCTGGTGGCTGCCATTGGTTCGCCCGAATTTGTGAAGGGCAACATGGTAAAAGAGGGGGCCGTAGTTATTGATGTGGGCACTACCCGGGTAAAATCAGACAAAACGAAATCGGGCTGGAAACTGAAGGGCGATGTTTTATTCGACGAGGTTGCCCCCCGGTGTTCATTTATTACTCCTGTCCCCGGTGGAGTTGGCCCTATGACAAGGGTTTCGCTTTTGCACAACACCTTGCTAGCTGCAACCAATCAGATTTACCGGTAAATTCTCTGAAATTAGAATCAGTATAAATTAGATTCCAAATGAACAGAATCCCGGGAAATGAATCCCGATTATTGATTTTCAACCGGAATAATTGAATTATTTTTCTATTTTTGAATAACTAACTTGAATAAAATCGAAAATTAAGAAGAATGGAAAGGGTTGACAGTAAGGAAGAAAAGCAAAAGGCTGATGAAAAATTCAGGCAGGAAATTTATTCAAATGTGATTAGGGCAGGAAAAAGAACTTATTTTTTCGATGTAAAAAGCACCCGAAACGATGAGTATTATCTTACCATTACCGAAAGTAAAAGAAGGTATTCCGAAAACGGTAAATTTCACTACGAAAAGCACAAAGTGTTTCTTTATCAGGAAGATTTCGACAAGTTTGCCGAAAGTTTGACTGACGTAATTAAGTTCATAAAAGAGAACCAGCCCGGTGAGAAAACAGAGAGCCGTGAAACTGAAGAGGTAACTGTTGACAGTAAAGAAAAGGGGAAAGATTTTACCGATGTCGATTTTGAAGATATTTAATTCTTCAAGGTAATTACCTATCCCAGGACGAACATGTTCTGGATTCCTGTTAATACCATGTTGATCCCAATTGCACCTATGAAAAATCCGTTTAACCGGAGCAAAATTTCCATGTTTTTATCGAAAGCGGTTTTGAACTTTCTGCCGTCGATAGAATCACGAAACCTTTTTAAAGTATAAAGGGTTAGAAAATTTATCCCGAAAATTATAACCAGAGAAAGGGCTCCAATGCCAATTGAGTGTTTCTGAGACAGCAAAATACTGAGTGAAATTGTTCCGGCACCAACCATAAACGGAAGCGCAATTTCAGATGCCAGGTCGTCGAGGTTTTCCTTGATCATAATCAATGCTTTCTGGCCGCGAACAATGAAAAAGTAAGCATAAGAAAAAATGATGATCCCACCGAAAATGCGAAACGATTCAAAGTTAATCTGAAAAACTTTTCTGAAAATTGAATCGCCCAGAAAGAAGAAAACCAGGCATATTGCAAATGAAATAAGCGTGGCTTTAAATATTACCCGCATAAAACTTTTATGTGGCAAATCTTTTCTGATTGGTTCCAGGTAGAGAAACAATGCAAAGGGGTTGAGCATAACCAGTATTTCAATAATCGACGAAATCATAAAGCGGTTTGTTTTCTTTTTTATACTACTTTTTAACCGGCATTCAATTTACTTTTATAAACCAGTTTTAATTTTTTGCAAATGTAAATTGAAATTTCAGCTTTGCAAGCAAGTTTTTCATTCTGTTAGAAAAAACACAAAAAAAATCCCTGGGGGAATTTTGAAACCCTCAGGGATAATTAGTTATCCGGTTAAAAGAGAGCGGCTAAAAACCGCATTACTTTTATTTTTTATAGATTTTTTTGTAGCCGTAAATCGCGCTTTCGCCCAGTTCTTCCTCAATGCGGAGCAACTGGTTATATTTTGCCATGCGGTCGGAGCGGCTCAAAGAACCGGTTTTAATCTGACCGGAATTGGTAGCAACGGCAATGTCGGCAATGGTTGCATCTTCAGTTTCACCCGAGCGGTGAGAAGTTACTGAAGTATAACCTGCGCGGTGCGCCATTTCAATGGCATCCAGTGTTTCGGTAAGCGTACCAATCTGGTTCACTTTAATCAGGATAGAATTGGCAGCGCCCAGTTCAATTCCTTTTTGCAGGTATTCAACGTTGGTTACAAACAGATCGTCGCCAACAAGCTGGCATTTATCGCCAATTGCAGCATTCAGTTTTACCCAGCCTTCCCAGTCGCCTTCGTCCATTCCGTCTTCGATGGAATCAATCGGGAATTTTTCAACCAATTCAGCCAGATAAGCAGCTTGTTCTTCCTGGTTACGTTTTGCAGCGCCTTCGCCTTCAAATTTGGTATAATCGTACACTCCGTTTTCAAAGAATTCCGAAGCTGCACAATCGAGTGCGATAGAAACATCGCCACCATCCTCAGCACGTCCTGGTTTGTAACCGGCTTTTTTAACGGCTTCGATGATACTGTTCAGTGCATCCTCGGTTCCTTCCAGTTCCGGGGCAAAGCCACCTTCGTCGCCAACAGCAGTGCTCAGATTGCGGCCTTTCAATACTTTTTTCAGGCTGTGGAAAACTTCGGCTCCCATGCGCAAACCTTCACGAAAAGATGAAGCGCCAATCGGGCGAATCATAAATTCCTGGAATGCAATTGGTGCGTCAGAGTGTGAACCACCGTTGATGATGTTCATCATCGGAACCGGCAATGTTTTGGCGTTGGCTCCACCAATGTAGCGGTACAACGGAACTCCGGCAAATTCTGAAGCAGCCTTCGCAACTGCCAGTGAAACTCCGAGAAGTGCGTTGGCGCCCAGCTTCGATTTTGTTTTGGTTCCGTCCAGTTCCAGAAGTTTGTTATCAACTGCTACCTGGTCAGTGGCATCCATGCCAACCAATTCTTTGGCAATGATATCGTTTACGTTATCAACCGCTTTCAAAACGCCTTTTCCAAGGTAACGGTTTTTATCTCCGTCGCGCAGTTCCAGCGCTTCGTTTTCTCCGGTTGAAGCTCCTGACGGAACTGCAGCACGGCCAAAAGCGCCGCTTTCAAGTAATACTTCCACTTCGATGGTAGGATTACCACGCGAGTCTAAAATTTCTCTTGCTCTAATGTCGCTTATTAACATGACAATTCGTTTTTATTGTTCAACTTATTTTTGTTTTTATCAGAAAATCAGAATGTTAAATTCGATTCGCAAAATGCAGTTCAAAGATAGTAAAATGTTTGCTTGTGTGTAAAAGAGCAGTTCAACGGATTTTCAAGATTTCATATAGGGTTAACCTGGTTTGGGTGCACCGATTTCTGAATATTAGGTTTGGTAGGAACCGTTCCTTTCTTCCCGGGAACGGTTCCCTCATCCTTATCCAACCAGCTTATTGTAAAAATTTTTCGGTATCCTTTGTGAAATTTCTATTTTCAAGATGTTTAGTGTGGATGCAATCGCAGTTATAAAAATATTCGCAAATTGATTCAGGTAATTGAGCGTCGATAATAATTCTCATGCTGCCGGAAATTCGATATTTTTTAGATGAACTGATTTTGCAGCGAATGCCAGGCATCCCAGAATATCTTCTTTTTTAAGATCATCAATGCGATTAACTCATTCAATGAAAAGAGAACAGTTTTCTTTGTGAATAAATGTTTCTTCTGTTAAACAAGGTAGCAGATTCTTAGCTGCTACATCAATCTTTTTAAAGAGAATGGTTCTGCATTTTGCTACTGCTCATTTCCTGTATTTCTCACCAACCTCATACCGCAGCACATCCACTTCATGGTAAGTTATCAACCCGCCACGCTTGCTGTTTTCCATCAACTCGTTTACCTTTCCGGCAAAATCATCCAGTTTTTCAACGGTATCGACTATTTCAACCGAAACCGGCATGTCTTCCGACAAAGCAAATATTTTCATGGTATGAATGGAATGACTTGCCCCGAATGACATAATTCCTTTGTAAACAGTGGCGCCAGCAAGTCCGGCTTTTCTGGCTTCAAAAACAATTTCTTCATACAACGGCCTACCGTGTATTTTGTCTGATTCACCGAGGTAAATTTTAAGCGCTCCTGATTTCCCTGAAATTTCCATGATTACTGGGTTTAATTATTTTCTTGTTTACACGAAATTGCATGTAAAGAGGTTTCAGAAAGGGTCAAGATTGTAAAACTTTAAAAATGTTTGATGGGGTGGCGTACATGTGTCAGGTAGCAACCTGCAACCTGAAACCCGTAACCTGAAACCTGCAACCTGAAACCTGCAACCTGAAACCTGCAACCTGCAACCTGAAACATGCAACCTGCAACCTGCAACCTGGAACCTGTAACTACATTATCGCACGAACAACAACAACTCCGAGGTAAACCGCAAGGATGCCCAAAAACAAACTTCCAAAAACATTTATGAAAAATGGTCCAAAAGAATTTTCTTTCAGCATAACAAAATTATTGTAAGCAAATGATGAAAAAGTAGTGAATCCACCGCAAATTCCAACTGCCAGAAACATTCGCCATTCCGAACTCATCAAATTTCCTTTCTCCGCAAGCGCGAAGACGATTCCGATGATAAAACTACCGGCAATGTTCGCTATCAATGTTCCGTAAGGAAAAGCGCTGCTTAAATCTTTTTCCACAAATACCTGTACCAGGTAGCGCATTACGCTGCCAATAAATCCTCCTGTTCCAACCAGTAAAATTGTACGTAACATTCTATATTTGATTTCAGGATGAAAAATCTACCAGGTCAAAAAACAGTAACACTTTTTCAAAATCCCTCTCGTTAATTGCCGATATCCTTTTCAATCTATTATTTTTAATGATTCAAAAATACAAAAATGAAGGTACGCTTATTTGCTTTTTTGACAGCTATTTTGGTTTCGCATTGTGGCAATTCGCAGCAGAGATTTGAAAATGCGCTGCAAACATTACTGGAACAACCTGAATATCAACATGCATCGGCAGGAATCCACATAATTGACCTGGAAAGCGGAGAAGAATTGTACAGTTTCAACAGCGAAAAACTGATGATTCCGGCCTCTGCCATGAAACTTGTAACATCGGCTGCTGCATTAAAAATTCTTGGCCCCGATTACCGGTTTGAAACAAAAATTGGTTACACCGGAAAAATTGTGGATGGTACCTTGAAAGGCGATCTTGTAATTGTTGGCGGAGGAGATCCTGCGCTGGGATCGGAGTATTTTATGGATCATTATTTTCATCCGCATTTTCTGCATACCTGGACGCAAAAAATAAAAGCGGCCGGAATACAAAATGTAGAAGGAAACCTAATTTTGGATATGTCTGTTTACGAAACGGAAAAAATCCCGTCGACCTGGATTTGGGAAGACCTGGGGAATTATTACGGGGCCGGTACCAGTGCGCTGTCTGTTTACGACAACCTTTTCCGGATTACATTCCGATCGCCACAGGAGGCCGGGCAACCTGCCGAAATCATTGCCATTTATCCAAAGGTTTCGGGACTTGATTTTCAAAATGAAGTGCTTTCATCGAACATCAACCGCGACCGCGCGTATGTTTTTGGCAGTCCGATTGACGGCAAACGAATTATCAGAGGGACTATTCCCAAAAGCAGATCGACATTTACCATAAAAGCATCAAATCCTTCTCCTGAATTTTTATTGGCTGAAGATTTTTTAGCGCATTTAAATAAAAATGGAATTTTTATTTCGGGCAACGTAATAACACGATCCATCAATCCAAAACAACTGGCCACTATTTTTATCCAGGAGTCGCCGGAACTGGCTGAAATCATTCGTATTCTGAATGTGGAAAGCGTCAATCTTTTTGCCGAACATCTTGTAAAACAAGTTGCTGCAGAAATGAATGGGAAAGGAAGTCGTGAAAATGGACTAAAGATTATCAACGATTTTTATCATCATGCAGGACTCGATACGATGCAATTGATTATGGAAGACGGAAGCGGGTTATCACATTTTAACCTGGCTACCCCGCAGTTTTTTACCGGACTTTTAAGTTTCATGAATAGTTCTGAAGAATTCAAAAACTCGTTACCAACAGCAGGAGAGGGGACACTTTACAGTTTTAGTTCATCTGATTTCCCGGAAAGAACATTGATGGCAAAAAGCGGCTCAATGACAAGGGTTAGGTGTTATTCAGGCTACTTGATAACAAATAAAGGGAAACAACTGGCTTTCTCAATAATGTTCAACCATTTTGAAGGAGAACATGCCAAATTGATAAATGAAATTGAAAAATTACTTATTGCAATAAAGACATTTTATTAATTTTAAAAGTTTTATCCCAGCGTAGCCACCATCACAGCTTTTATAGTATGCAGCCGGTTTTCAGCCTGGTCGAAAACAATGGAAGCTTCACTTTCAAAAACTTCTTCAGTCACTTCCATCGAGTCAAGTCCAAATTTCTGAAAAATTTCTTCGCCAACTTTTGTTTCACGATTGTGGAAAGCAGGGAGGCAATGCAAAAACTTTACATTCGGATTACCGGTCATTTCCAGCGTTTTTTTATTCACCTGGTAGGGCAGCATCGATTCAATGCGTTTGGCCCACATGTCCTCCAGTTCGCCCATCGAGAGCCATACATCGGTATAGATAAAGTCGCAATCCTTAATTGCTTCAGCAACTTCATCTGTTACAGTTATTTTCGCACCGGCGCTTTTGGCAATTTCCCTGCACTGATTCTGTAATTCTTCGGCAGGTTGTGCTGCTTTTGGTGCGGCTGCCCTGAAATCCATACCCAGTTTTGAGGCGCCTACCATTAGTGAACTTCCCATGTTGTTGCGGGCATCGCCCAGGTAGCAGAATTTTATTTCAGAAAGTGGTTTGTTGGTGTGCTCTTTCATAGTCAGAAAATCGGCCAGGATTTGCGTAGGATGAAATTCATTTGTCAATCCGTTCCACACCGGCACTCCGGCATATTTTCCGAGTGTTTCCACCGTTTCCTGTGCAAAACCGCGGTATTCTATTCCGTCGTACATTCGGCCAAGCACCCGGGCTGTATCTTTCATCGATTCTTTATTTCCGATTTGCGAACCCGACGGCCCCAGGTAGGTTACCCGGGCTCCCTGATCGAAAGCTGCCACTTCAAAAGCACAGCGTGTGCGGGTCGATGATTTTTCAAAAATCAGAGCAATGTTTTTACCCGCCAGTTTTGGCTGCTCGGTTCCGGCATACTTTGCTTTTTTTAATGATTCTGAAAGCTCAAGCAGAAAATTGATTTCTTTCGGAGAAAAATCGAGCAATTTCAGAAAATTTCTGTTTTTTAAATTAAAAGCCATATTCAATAATTTTATAATAGCCCCCGGTTTCAACCGGGGGTTCGATGAGCAATAGCGAATACAAGGCGCAAGCAGTCGGTAAATTAAAGCAAATATGTTGCATGCGCCTTAATCATATATCGTTGATTTGATTATCCGTTCAGTACCTCTCTGTCCATTCCGCCCACATTCCTTACCCGTCGAAAGCCGGGCAGGCGCCCCGAAACTCCGTAATCGGGATTAGTTCGACTTACATCTTTCAGTTTTCCACCGGCTGGCGGATTATGAAACATGAGTCTCACTGAACCGGACATGTTTCCTTAGAGGGGAGAAAAGGCGTTATTTTTTTTAGTTTATGACCCCCTTTGCCAGCCAACGCACTGGCCTTACCCTGGCATTTCCCCCTAAATGGGGGAAAGGAAACGGTATTTTTTTTAGTTTATCACCCCCTTTGTCACCCGCCCACTTGCCCTACGCCGACATTTCCCCCTACCTCTCTGTCCATCCGCCCACATTCCTTACGCCGGACATCCCTCCGCCAGCTGGCGGAGAGAAAAAGCGGAATGTTTGATTGTTGGGGGAAAGAAAGCGGACTTTTGGGTTTTATGACCCCCTTTGCCGGCCAACGCACTGGCCTTACGCCGACATTTCCCCCTAAATGGGGGAAAGAAAGCGGATTTTTTTAGATTATGACCCCCTTTGCCGTCCTCCCACATTCCTTACGCGGGCATTTCCCCCAAATGGGGAAAGGAAGCGGATTTTTTTAGATTATGAGCGGACGAGGATGCCGAGTTTTTCGAGGAGCTGGGCATCGTCTTCGAATTCGATTTTGGCCAGTTCGGTGAGCTGGTTGCACCATTTTTTGAGCTGGCTGTGGAGTTCCCATTTGGTTTGCGTGGCCTGCTGTGCTTCACCCATCTCGCGTTGCTGGGCCTGCTGCAGCGATTTCAAACTAACTACTTCCTGCTGTTGGGCTGTAAGTTCTTCATTGGCGTAGCTGTAGGTTTGCATGGTTTCGGCCCATTGCGGGTTGCT
Source organism: Tangfeifania sp. (assembly GCF_055108615.1). Classification (NCBI taxonomy): domain Bacteria; kingdom Pseudomonadati; phylum Bacteroidota; class Bacteroidia; order Marinilabiliales; family Prolixibacteraceae; genus Tangfeifania; species Tangfeifania sp. The sequence goes on from NZ_JBSQIC010000061.1 coordinate 10,731, forward strand.
GAGCAGGTTGGCATAGAATTTTTCGGCATCGTTCAGCCAGTCTTCGAACCGGGAGATGTTGATTTCATTAAGGTTAAGGGCGTTGAATGCTTCTTTGTTGCCATCGAATGCCACGCGGGCGATTTTTTTTGCGCGTTTTAAATCGTCTTCGGCTTTTTCGCGGGTTTCGTTTAAGGCGTCGGTGGCAGCGGTTTGTTCGTTTTGCTCTTTTGCCTGTTGTTTGCCTGCTTGGTCGGTTTGTTGCCAGAGGGCTTTGCCCTGGTCGAATTTTTCGGTGGTGTAGCTGTAGTTTTCGAGGCGCGATTGAATTTCGGCGTCGTCGGCAGCGTTCCAGATGAGGATGCGCCAGGATTCCATTTGTTCGTTAAATGTTTTGTAGCTCATAGTTTGTAAATTTAAATTATACATGTGGGCTTTGGACCCGTTAATTGATATTTGATGAATTTTTGTTTGCTATTTTGTTTCGCTGGTTTGTTATTTCTACGTATTGGTTTATGATTTCTAACTGCTGTTTTGTCATTTCTGCGCTGTGAAACATGATTTTAACCTGCCGGTTTGTCATTTCTGCACGATGAAATATGATTTTTACCTGTTGGTTTATCATTTTTATATGGTCAAAACCCATTTTTGCTATTTTGAATGCCGTTTTTGTTGCCCGGTATATGGTTTTGGCGCTTTGGTTTGCCTTTTTAAAGTTTAAAGATGCATTAAAAATCAGATAAACATGTTGTACAATTTGTTAAAGAACTTATGAAAAGCAAGATAAAACTTTTGGATGATTTATGCAAGTGTTTTTTTAGTTGCTGATTATCCGCCAAGCAGATCGAACCGCTTGGCGGGTGGGGCTTGCTGCTTATGATTTCCCGGATTTTTTACCCCGTCCCCCCGGGGGGGAGAAGAAGCCCCCTCCGGCTCCCCCAAAGGGGGAGAGAAGAAGCGGTATTCACTGCGTGAATGGAGTTGACCCCCTCTACCTCCTGCGCTTCTGGCCTTACGCCGGCATCTCCCCCTAAAAGGGGAGAAGAAGCGGTATTCACTGCGTGAATGGCATTTATAAATGGTGTGGCAAGGGAACCGGTCTGTGAGGAGAGAAGAAGCCCCCTCTAACTCCCCCAAGGGGGAGGGAGGACTGGGACGGTGCGTTGCGAACGTCAAGATTTTTATTGTATGCTTTAATAGCTTTGATAAACGGAGCTATCTTCATGAAATTAGGTCGTGCGCCTACTACGGAAATGATTTTCATAAATTATGTGAATCTTTAAATTTTTTAAATTTAAATTATTAGCAAGAAAAACCCTGAAAGGGTTTAATAATAATAGCCCCGGGCAACGCCCGGGGTAAATGAGCGATAGCGAATACAAGGCGCAAGCGGGTGGTTCAAAAAAGCTCGAACAATGTATGCGCCGCAATTTCAGGCGTTGATTTTTGTTTGTTATCCGCTTGGCGGATAGGGAAGCATAAAGTGAGGTTTAGTACTCACGATTTTTCGGATTTTTTACCCCGGCCCCAAGGGGTGAAATCCAAAAAATCGTTGGGTGTGCGGTAAATCCCGACGGTGTCGCTGGGAGCGACGCCGTCGGTTTGGGGTTACTCCGATTCAAACGTGATGCCGTCTTTTTGTTTTTTTGAGGGGCAACGCGATATCCCGTGAGGCAAGGGAACCGGTCTGTGAGGAAAAGACCGGTTCCTTCGGAATTATAAACCCCATTTGAATCTTGGTTGCAACGAAGGCTTTTCTGTATAATTAACCAAAATACTTCTCTATAACCAGTAAAATAATAATAATAACCAGCGATATAATGGAACCAAAAAAAATGATAGCAGATGTCTGGTAGCTGGAATCTTTTTTTCCCTGGCCAACACTGTCTTGTTCAGATTCTTTTTTATCTGAAAACCGGTTAAATAAGCTGTTAAATTTTATCTTCATTTTTTGTCGTAATAAAATATACTTTCTCAAATTTACAGGGCCTGCATCCTGATATTCATTTCCGGTTACCAATCCCTTCTCCTATCAGGCGTTGCTGTATAAAGAATTCGCCGGTTTGAACTCGGGAACAATTTCCATCATCTCTTTAACCAGCAGGCACCTCTCTTTTTTATCAATATCCCGCAGGAGGTTGTTTATTTTTTGACTAACCACGGCAAACTCATGCCGCCTGACTTTCCCAATCATAATTTTATCGTTGTGGGTGGGTAAAAATTCCTCCTTACTGTCGAACAGTTCTTCATAAAGTTTCTCCCCTGGCCTCAGGCTGGTAACTTTAATTTTTATGTCTTTATGGGGTATAAACCCTGATAACGAAATCATTTTTTCAGCCAAATCGTAAATTTTAACCGGTTCGCCCATGTCGAACACAAATATTTCGCCGCCCCGGCCCATAAAACTGGCATCCAGTACCAGTTGGCAGGCTTCGGGAATGGTCATAAAATAACGTGTGATATTTTTATTGGTAACAGTTACAGGCCCGCCTTTTTCAATTTGTTTTCTAAACAGCGGCACAACCGAGCCGTTCGACCCCAGCACATTGCCAAACCGGGTGGTAATAAATTTGGTAGAAAATTCTCCGGACTGCGATAACGCCTGGATATATATTTCACTGATGCGCTTGGAAGCCCCCATCACGTTGGTGGGATTTACGGCTTTATCGGTGGAGATAAATACAAATTTTTCCACTTCGAAATTCACCGACAAATTCGCCAATAACCGGGTTCCTCCCACATTTACCCTTATGGCCTCGCAGGGAAATTCTTCCATAAGGGGTACGTGTTTATAGGCCGCAGCGTTATAAACGATGGAAGGCCTGTAAGCCATAAATATTTTTTCCATCTTTTCCCTGTTGGTAACATCGCCTACAATCGCCTTAAAATTAGATGCTCCCGGTTTTGATTCGATTTCATTGGCAATGTGAAATAAATCAGACTCAGCTTTATCCACCAGGATAACCTGCTTTACATTAATGGCAACAAGCTGACGTACAATTTCAGAACCAATGGAACCTGCCGCACCGGTAACCAGAACAACAGAGTTTTGCAGCCCCTCACTGATTTCTTTAGAATTCAGCTTAATGGCATCGCGGCCAAGTAAATCTTCAATATTGATGCGCTTTATGGATTTGACGTTTAACTCGCCGTTAATCCATTGGTTTACCATAGGTACTTCCTTTACCGTAATGTTCTGCTCCAGGCATAAATCGGTAATTTCCCTTTTTCGTTTGTAGGTAAGCCTGGAAGGGTCGATTGCAAAAATCAGTTCACTTACCTGTTTACCGGGAATAATTTTCCGGAATGCGGCATCGGCTGAGTATATGGGAACACCTGCAGTGTATTTGTTTTGCAGGGAGGGATTATCGTCGATAAAGCCCACCAGGTCAATGGGGATTGATTCATCCACCAACAGGGCATTCCGGGTAATTTGCCCCAACTGCCCTGCTCCGAAAATCATTATTTTTACAGATTCCCTTTTGTCTTTTTTGAATAAACTGAACAGGAATTTGGCCAGAAGCCTTGATAAAATCAGCAGCGTTGATGCCACCGTTACCATTATTGCAATAACGGAAAGGGGAATAATTAAAAAGGAGGGAAACTGTAAATACCTGCCGGCAAGGGAAACAATAATCAGCATTATTCCGGCGCAAAACATGGAATTGACAATGCGCATGACATCGTTCATTGTACTGTGCCTTAAAATACCGGAGAATGATTTCGATTTCCAAAAACAAAACAGAACAACCGGAAAAACAATTGAAAGTTGGGCGTACTCAAAACTGGCTTTTACTGGTTGAATATTAAAATTAAAACGCAATAAAAAAGCCAGTATAAAGGAAAAACCCACAATAAGAAGGTCGGAAAACAACACTAACCATCGGGGTAAATAACGCTTAGTGAAATAGGTTAAAATTTGTTTCATTACTGAAGCAATTGATTAAACGGTTGATGTTAACTATCTGTATTTAATAATGTTTGAATTCATCTGAAAGCAAATATATAAACAAATTTTAACAATTTACGGATGAACTGAAGTTATTTCGAATCTTTATGCCAAAAACCCCCCTGGCAAGCCGTCATTGCGACCGCGAGAAACGAAGCGGCAAGCAATCTGTTCATCCTTGCAGGTTTCCATTACAATTCTGTTTGTGGCAGTCGGTACTGATTTGATTATTTTTTGTCCTGTGGTTTTAAGTTAAGTTGGTGCGGATTATCGACAGATTGCTTCGTCGTGACTCTTTCGTTCCTCCGAGCCACTCCTCGCAATAACGGCTTTGTTCAGGGCTGTCATTGCGAGGAGGTACGACGAAGCCATCTGTTCAGATTTATTCCAACGTTTCATAAAGGTCTTTCCATTCCGGATTCATTGCTTCAATTAGTTGTATCTTTTTCTTTCTGGGACCAGCCTTAAGCTGCTTTTCTCTTGCTATGGCTTCGCCAATGTCTGTATAATTCTCATACCACACCAGCTTTTCAATATTGTACCTGGCTGTAAAACTTTTAGGGTTTTGTTTGAATTTGTGCTCTTCCATACGGCGAACCAGATTATTGGTTACTCCTGTATAAAGTACCGTGTTGTTCTTATTGGTGGCGATGTAAGTCTGGTAAGTACGAAATTGCATAACTTTTAATTTTTTGGTTCTGTGGTTTTAAGTTGGGCGGTGCGGATGCGGACAGATTGCTTCGGGAGGCTTCGTTGTAAGCCAGGCTTCTGCCAATTGGTACAGTTTGCTTCGGGAGGTCTCCGTTGCCCTTCGACTCCCTCGCAATGACGGGCTTCGATGAAAGGGGGGTATGCCAATGAACGGCGGGGATGTGAATCCCATACACCACCTTCTATGCATTGGCGTTCGCTTGCCTTCGCCCGTTCCGTTACTTTATCCAGCAAATATTCGTCAATCAGCATAGTTTAATAATAACATCTACTACCCGTTGCAGATCCTCGTCGGTGAGATTGGGATGAGAAGGGAGACAAAGGCCCCGGTCGAAAAGGCTTTCACTCACTTTCGATGCATCACCGTAGAAAGGAGCATCAGCGAAGACCGGCTGCAGGTGCATCGGCTTCCACAGCGGGCGGGATTCAATATTGGCGGCTTCCATAGCGAGGCGCAGGTCTTCGCGGGTATAACCGGCCTCCTGCGGTTCAATGATAACGCAGGGAAGCCAGTGGTTGGAATTAAATGCGGGAGAAGGATTTTTTAAAAAGGAAACGCCCGGCAAGTCTTCCAGTTGTTGACAATAATAATTTTGAATCTCCCGGCGACGGGCCACAAATTCATCCAGCACGGTCATCTGGCCGCGGCCAATACCGGCGCAAATGTTGCTCATGCGGTAGTTGTAGCCGATTTCTGAGTGCTGGTAGTGAGGCGCGTTATCGCGGGCCTGGGTAGCATAGAATTTGGTTTTGGCAGCCTGTTCCGGGGTACGGCAAACCAGCGCTCCGCCACCCGACGTGGTAATCATTTTATTGCCGTTGAACGACAACACACCCAGTTCGCCAAATGTACCGCAGCGCCGTCCGTTGTATTCCGAGCCCAGCGCTTCGGCAGCATCTTCCACCACCGGGATGTTGTATTTGGCACATACCGTTAGAATCTCGTCCATTTTGGCGGGCATACCGTACAGGTGCACCGGAATAACGGCTTTGGGGTATTTCCCGGTTTTTACGTAGCGGTCTTTTATGGCGGTTTCGAGCAGAGCCGGATCCATATTCCAGGTATCGGGTTCGCTGTCGATAAACACGGGTTTGGCACCCACGTAAGCAATGGGATTGGCTGAGGCGGCAAAGGTAAACGACTGGCAAATGACTTCGTCTCCCGGTTTTACGCCGAGTTGTATCAATGCCAGGTGCAGGGCTGCTGTGCCGGAGCTAAGCGCTACAATCAGCCGGTTTTCTCCGAGGTATTTTGCCAAATCGTCTTCAAACCCATTCACGTTGGGGCCCAGCGGCACTACCCAGTTGGAATCGAAAGCTTCTTTAATAAATTCCTGCTCGCGGCCTGACATTTTTGCCAGGGAGAGGATTATCTTTTTGTTTTGCATAAGAATTTTTTTATGTTTTTGTATTGCTGTAAGGGAACCGTTCTTTTTAAGATAATGGTTTCTTTTATCCACTGATAAACCTTTATTTCCCTGAGTTTGCGCCAGCGGGAGGGTTTTAGTAATGAGGACCTACAGAGAAAAACGTTATATCGGCGCTTGTTTTTATTTAATTTGAAGGAAAGTTTCTGTATTGATGTTTGCCTGTTTTAATATTGCCTTAAGTGTTCCTTCCGGCATATCACCCGGATGGTTTGGTATAGTGGTAAATCTTTTGGTCTTTGGATTATACCATAATTCATGACTGCCTGCCGCCTGCCGATAAAATTCAAAACCACATTTTTTTAATTTTTTGATTATTACGCGATATCTAAAACCTGCCAGCCGCCCCATAATTTATTTTTTCGTTTATAAAAAATCCTTCTGGCAAGTTACAATCCAATTACCAGCGGAAATTCAAAATTATCAGATGGTGTGATGAGATGGACATTTTGTTCTTTCCTGGCTTCCAGTAATTTTTTTGCAATATCTCTGGCAATTTCAAGCGTTTCAGATAAAGTCCTGCCCTGCGCTACCAAACCTTGAATTGTGTCGGAGGTTGCCAGATAGTAACCTTCCGGAAGTTTTTCTACATGTAGATTTATTAACTTTTCCATGTTACTGAATTATTTTTTTCAAAATTAGAAAAATTATTGAAAAGAAAACTGATTTAGAAATAGAAGGTTAAAAAGGGGGACTCGCTTTGATGAACCGGTTGAGCAAGATGGAGGGAGGTGGTTTTTTATATCCTTCACCAATTTTCCAATTTCTTTCCCAACACCGTATAAATTATAATTTTTATATCCAGCCATAGCGTGCGGTTTTGCAGGTAGGCGAGGTTGATGCGGACTTTATCGGGCCATATCACCTCATCGTTGTATTTTACCGGGTCGGGTTGTTGGGCCAGCAGTTCTTCCTCGTTGGCGTACTTCATGCTGGCGGGGCCGGTAATTCCGGGGCGCAATTCCAGTATTTTACGTTCCTCACCGGTGAGTTTATCCGCGTAACCGGGCACATCCGGGCGAGGGCCTACAAAACTCATGTCGCCTTTGAGGACGTTCCACAGCCCGGGCAGCTCATCCAGTTTGTATTTACGCAGGGTGGCGCCGAGCGGGGTGATGCGGCTTTCGCCTTTTACCGACACGCTGCTGCCGCCGTGGCCAACCGACATGGTGCGGAACTTGACCAGCGTAAACAACTTGCCGTGCCTGCCCACCCGCTTCTGGGTGAAAAATACCGGGCCGGCTCCCATCTTCAATTTGATGAGTATAGCCACTATCAGCAACACCGGCCAAAGCACCAGCAGGCCGAAAAAGGAGGCGAAGATATCGAAGGCTCGTTTTAAAAGCATGGTATTATTTTATCCACGAATTTCACTAATCTTTCCTTTTCGTGTAATATTAGTGGACTATCTCTTTCACATACACATTTGAAACTTCGTTGCCATGAATGGTAATTTGCCTAACCAGTACAAACCCGTTTTTACGGTAGAAATTGTTGGCTCCTTTTAGTTTTTCCCCGGCAATCACTTTATAACTGGTAATTCCCCGGTTGACTAATTCTTTTTCCAGGGCAGCCAACAGTTTTGTTCCGATACCACCCTGCTGTGCCTGTGGACTTACCGAAATGGAAAGCAATTCGGTTTCGGGAATGGAAGGTTCATTTTTATTTTCCGAAACGGAAAGCGATGGCGCCCGGAAGGTTTCCCAAAGTGGTTTTAACAAAGCTGGTTTTTTGAACACTGCCCAACCAATTTTTAATACGCCTGCCGGGCTGGAAACCAAAAACCGTTTCATAATTCCTTTGGAGGAGAGTGCGCAACTCACAAACCCTAAAATATTATTCTCTTCTTTATACACCAACACCAGTTCTTTCTTTATAAGAAACCGGTAAAGGCTTTGCAAAAATGAAGGGCCCAGTTTGGGCAAAAACCCCTGGTTGATAGTTTGGATGTGCAGATTAGCAATCACTTTTGCTTGCTTTAATTCAGCCTTTTTAATCATTTTTGAATGAAATTCTGTTCTACAACTTCAGCAAACTCATTACACAAAATAGACTTGTCGTATTTAGTTTCTGCCAATTTACGGGCATTTCGACCCAATTTCTCCAATAGCGGTTTATTGCCCTTTAACTGAACCAGTAGCTGAGCCAACTCCCCAGGTTTTGTCGCATTCACATAAAATCCACATTCATGTTGTTCTACCATCGTTTTTGTCCAGCCATTGGAATTTACGATAATTGGTTTGCCAGCCGATAAGGAATCAAATAGTTTATTAGGCGAATTGGTTGCAAGGATGGGAAGATTTGAAAAAGTAACCAAAGAAACATCGCAGGCATTTACTATTTCTGACGTTTCAGTCATTGGGAATTTTCCCAGAAAAAATACATTGGTTAGATTTTTAGTTTTTGCATCAGCTTCAAGCTTTTCTTTCACCGCACCATCTCCCAGAAAAATAAAATCAATATCGTTTACGTTTCTGCGTTTGAGTTCGTTGGCTGCATTAATGATGTATTCAAGACCATTGGCAAGACCCATTGCGCCAAAGTGAATCACTTTAAATGAGTCTTTATTTAAATTAAACTTTTTATAAACCGAAAAATTTATTTCCCGAGACCAAAATTTATCAATTTTTGCCATGTTCGGTATCATGGCTACTTTTTCTGCAGGCGTTCCGGCAGCTATTACACCTTCTACCATGCCCGGCGACAGCGCTACGATGTGTCTGGCCTTTTTATAAATCATGTTTTCGAAAGCAATGGCCAGTTTTTTTAGTATTGGATTTTTTAACCCACCCATTTGAATGGGTACTTCGGGCCATAAATCACGAACTTCAAACAAATAAGGTGTTTTTTTCAACCAACGAACGACCAAAGCCGGGAACCCGATGGTTAGCGGAGTTGAAGTGGCAATGATTAAATCAACGTCATTTTGTTTTATTGCCTCGAGGGTTGAGCGAAACATAAATTTCACAAATGAATTCATTCGCTGCACGATTCCCATGGCATTACCATAAGGCACTTTCAGATATATGACTTTAATACCATCAATCATTTTTTCCTCTTTTCTTTGGGTAATATTCTGACTGCCTGTAATCATAGTAACCTCATGCCCGCGCGAAATGAGTTCCTGCGAAGTCCAATATGAGCGGGTGCCTCCGGGCTGGGCCGGGGTTTTAAAGTATTGGTGGAGATAAATGATATTCATATTTTAGATTTACTCTTTCCAAAACTTTTTTATTAGCATTTTAATAGAATCACGATTCATTTTAATTGATAACTTGCCTTTTATACTTTTTGTTGAAACATGTTCATAGTCATTTATTAATAGTGATTCATCATAAAAAACTTTCATATTCGCCTGACGAATTAATTCAGCAAAAAACATTTCTTCTCCAAATAAAAAACTATCAAATTGAATATTATCAATTTTTTTAAAAAAAGATTTTGTAAATATCATAAATGAACCATGCCCCGCATAAATAATATTTCTGGTCTTTGATGTTTTTTTCTTCCTGACAAATGGGTGTATTAACTTTTGGTAAAGACTAAATAGAACAGGATAACTGTAAAAAAAAAGCATAAGTTTCATTCTAAATAGAGAAGGCCTAACAATCATTCTTGGATTTTTGTCAAATTTTGTATGTAGGGAAATAATACGGGGAGTAATCCATCCAATTTGAGGATCATAGTTGTTGTACAGTAAATTTTTGAAAATATCTTTACTAACTAATAAATCAACATTTGAAATAATAAAGTAATCATACATTTTGAGATATGAAAATCCTATTTCTTTTATTATTCTATTTACTCCCCCCAAATAACCAAGATTTTCCTGAAAAGGCTTATTCATTACATTAATATTTTTGTAAATTGAAGTATCTATTAATTTGTTGTTTGCTGTGGTGTTATCCGCAATAAATATATCAATTAAAGCTGTTTTTTTAGGATGACTATTTGCTTTATCAATAGATTCCAGATAGTCTAACAATTCATTATATGAATTATAATTTACACATATTATTAAAATTTTCTTATTGTGCATTTAGCATGATTTTTAATTTAAAATACTTTTTCAGAAACAGATAAATTAGCATTTGTATTATCATGTTTATAGGTCATTTTATTTATAGTCAATATTGTAAAGAACATCAATAATACGAATTCATGGGCGCCTCTACTATACAATAACAAAAGCTTAAAATTAACTATAAATAGTAATAGGGTGAAAAAAATAAAATAATTACATAATTGCTTCAGTTCAGTTGAAGTTTTACTTTTTCTAATAACCCAGACCCGTTTTATCATATATAAATATTGCATTATTATTAACATTAGACCAATGATTCCAATTGAAAAAATTGTTTGGATATAGCCAATATCGGTACCATCAATTTCAACTCCTTCCCCGATTAGGGTACCATAAACCGTTTCCGGGAAAAATAAATGATTGTATAATAGCCCCTTATCTGATGTACTATATTCTGCTCTGCTTATATCATATCCTTTATTCAGTGAAGTATTTTGAATAAAATATAGCGACCCGGCTAATATTGGCAAAGCGAAGTTAAATACTAGAATAAATGCACCAACCAGAATGGGCGTGATGAATATTTTTTTTGTGAATGAAACTTTTTTTAATAGAGTGAAAGCAAGTGGTATAAAAACAAAGAAACCTAGAATCATTGCCATTCTCGAGATTCTAAAACAACTAATAAACGCAAGCAAAAATAATATTAAGAAAACTATTTTTCTTGTATTTTTATATTGAAAATAAAATACATATATACCGAATACTGATAATAAGGCTGCATAATCAAATGAGCCTGCTAATCCTAAATTCCTGATAGTTAAACGATTTAGCAAATCAGTATCCTTGTTGAAATTAAAAATACTTGCCATCGGATTTATTACAGAAGGGAATAAAATTTGAAGAGCAATGGCTAAAATATGTAATAATAAAATTATTGAGATTATGTTGATGATTTTTCTTGCTGAAAAAGATAAGTTTGGAATTATTAGTCCCAAAAAAATTGTTGATAAGACAATTCTAAAATATTTCCCTATTAAATATTCCGATAAATTTGAATTAATTAGAAAGACTAAAGCTTGCCAAAAAATGACAACAATAGCGTAAATCATCAAGATTGTAACTTCTTTTTTATTTATTAATTTGATTCTTAATAACAAAAACAATACTAAGAGATTAAAAGCAATTGTTAAAAAAATGGAAAAAGGATTGTAAATATTTACAAAGAAGAACATTAATAAAATAAACACTTTCATATTTCTAATGTTTGAAATTATGTTTATATGTTAAGCTAAAATTCATAAATTAAATTAAGCTTTTTATATGAATTATTAACATCAAAAAGACTTTTATTATTGTCTATTTGAGTAATAAACTCATTTGCATTTTTCAAAGATGAAATATTCTTACAGAATTCTTCAAAATTAAGGTCATTTACATTCTTAATTACTATACCTAAATTTTTTTCTTTGCAAATTTGAGCTGCTCCCCTTACATTATTGTTAACAATAGGAATTAATCCAGCTGCTAAGTATTCGACAAACTTTACACCAACCCTGCTATCAGTTTCGTTCATTAATTGTAAGCCAAATGTGCATTTTTTGTAAAGAAAGGGTAGTTCATTGTAAGGGATATTATTGTAAATATTTAAACTTGGAATTAAGTCTTTGAATTTTTTTTGGTGTAAAATATTTATATATTTTACTTCTCTGGTTTTTGTTACAATAGTGAATAATGCATCTGGAATATATTTTTTTACCTTTTGGAAAAAAAATAAATAAGTTTCAATATTATTCCAATTACCAAGACCACCAGTATATAGAAAATGAATTTTAGAACTATCTCTTTTTTGTGAAAAAGCAATTTTAAAATTTTTAAAGTCAACGGTATTATAAAATAATATATGCTTGTCATTGTTAAAGTTGATATTATTTCTCTCTAAAATATCAGAACGTAAAGGGGAAGAAATAAAAACACTTTTATGTGTTTTATTTAAAATCATATTTTCAATTTTTTCCCATAACCTATTAGTTATTGAATTTTTTCCCCATAAACCGATTCTAATATTTTCTTGAATAAAATCGGATCTGGGGTCAAAAATTAATTTTGATCTTCCAAAATAAATAGATGAATACAGAAAAGCAGAAGGATAAGATCTTAAATGATAAATAATTAATTTATTTCTATTTGCCAGATCCGAGATGGAGTGCCAAAATAGATATGGCATTGTTGTAATAATTAAAAACGGGAACAAATACCACTTTAATGAAAAAACTCTTGCGCGTAAAAATAAAGTTGGTAGATTAACTATTTTTATATTTGAATTCGCTAAATCATTTTTTAAAGTATTGATTTGCTTTTTGTAAAGTATTAAATCCAAAAAAGAAATATAACTTATTATTTCAATACTATATTCTTTATTATTTTCGTGAAAATTAATTAGAGGTAAAATATGTTGTGAATATATAAGACCTTTGCTCCAATAATCCTCATTAAAAATTATAAATTTTATTTTTTTCATTTGTTGGGTCTTATTATTAAAATTTTTATTTTATT
>NZ_JBSQIC010000062.1:0-23010 GCF_055108615.1 Tangfeifania sp.
ATGAAAACACTCGACACCCGGGGTATAATTGCTACGGCTGCCGCTTCTTCTGATAAATATGATTTTGTTTCGCGTTTTTTCGCTCCCATCGAAGGTATTGATGAAGACCCGGTTACAGGTTCGGCACACACCATGCTCATTCCTTTCTGGGCAAAAAAACTTGGCAAAAACAAAATGCTGGCCAAACAGATTTCAGCTCGCGGAGGTGTGCTTTATTGCACGCTTCTGGGGGATAGGGTTGAGATTGGCGGCCAGGCCGTAACCTATTTAGCAGGTGAAATCTTGCTTTAAGACTATGTGAAAGTGAATTTTCACTGGCACATAATTCTTAAAATCCAGAAAACTTTGAAAACTTTCCCTGTTTAACTAAAGATTAACGGATAGCTGCTTTACTTTAAAACTTTTGTTTATTCCCTGAAAAGTTCTATTTTATAAAACGTAAATCTAAAAATTAAAAAAAATGGAAAAATTATTTACAAATGAATTTTGGGAAACACTGCTTTCAGGTGCCCGTGAATGGATAGTTTCAGAACTTCCGGGATTAGTAATAATTATCATTGTGCTTTTGGTTCTCAGCCGGGTAGTAACTTTTTCGCTGAAAAAATTCAAAAAGTCGCTGATTACACGGGCCGGTAAAAATGAGAAAAAAGATGCCGCCGAAGTGGAAAAGAGGATAAATACGTTAGTTAACATTATGGCCAGCGTTATATCCGCTGTTTTATGGACAATTTTTATAATGATTGCGCTGAAAAAGTTTGGTGTGGACATTGGCCCCATACTTGCAAGTGCCGGTATTGTTGGTGTAGCCGTTGGTTTTGGCGCTCAGCAAGTGGTCAGGGACTACCTGGCGGGATTCTTTATTTTACTGGAAAACCAGGTTCGTGCCGGCGATGTGGCAATTGTGAACGGAACCGGAGGACTGGTTGAAAGAATAGAAATGCGAACCATCGTTTTACGCGATTTTTCGGGTGTTGTCCATATTATTCAGAATGGAAAAATAGACATGCTTTCCAACATGACCAGCGAATGGTCGGCTATGGTGTTCGAAGTTGGCGTGGCTTACAAAGAGAATGTGGATACCGTAATGGACGTAATGCGCGAGGTAGGCGAAGACCTTCAAAACGATGCCAATTTTAAAAAAGCATTTTATGAACCCATTGAAATTTTTGGCCTCGACCAGTTTGGCGACAGCGCCCTGGTGATAAAAGCGCGGATAAAAACAAAACCCAGCCAGCAATGGACAATTGGCCGCGAATACCGCCGCCGTCTGAAAGCAGCGTTCGATGCACGGAATATTGAAATCCCTTTCCCTCATACTACTGTTTACTGGGGAGAGGAAATCAACCCGTTAAAGCTGGATGTGAATCAAACATCTGCTGCGAAGAATTAAAAAACGGAACGTTGATTTTCTAAATCAACCCATTACAAAACATAAAAAACCCTGCGATTTTTATTAACCACAGGGTTTTTTTTTGCATTCGGCTATCTAAAATTCAGGCGCGCAATTCGTCCACCTGCTTCATGATGTGTTTTTTGGGTTTTACCCCAACAATCCGCTTCACTTCCACCCCATCCTGAAAAACAAGAAGCGTGGGAATATTACGAACTTTGAATTTTTTGGCCAGGTATTGTTGCTGATCGACATTCACTTTCCCGATGGTGATATCGTCTTCCGATTCGGCAATATCGTTCAGGATTGGTGCTACCATTTTACAAGGATTGCACCAGGGTGCCCAAAAATCGACGAGGGTGATTCCCCTGCGGATTGCCGGTTTAAAATTTTTCTTGCCAAGCTGAATGATTTTTTTGCTGTCTTCCACCGGTTTGGCATTTTTCATCCGGTAAAAGTTGAAAGTAATCAATCCGATTAATACGACCAGAACGACCAGGATTACGATTAGAGTTGTTGACATATCTGTTTGTTTTTATTCTGAAACTTTTATTTCTGAGGTTAATTCCATTGCCTGGCGGTAGGTGGCGCTCACTCCGCAGTAACGCTCTTCGGAAAGGCTGACTGCTTTTTTGAGTTTTTCCATTGGCAAATCTTTGCCTTTAAACTCGTAAATCACGTGCATTTTCGAAAATTGTTTCGGATGTTCTTCTGTTAAATCTCCCTCAACAATCACGTTAAAATCATCTACTTCCACGCGCATTTTTTTGAGAATTGAAATCACATCCATTCCGGTGCAACCGGCCAGCGCTGTCATCATAAGCGGTTTTGGTCGTGGGCCGCGATTTTCACCACCTGCCTTTTCAGCGGCATCGAGCATTATTTCGTGTCCGTTTACATCGGCAGAAAATGCCATTTTATCTTTCCAGCTGATCTTTACTTGTTGTTTTGCCATATTGTATTCCTTTCAATTTAAGAATTTTCAAAATTAATCAATAGAACCAAATCACTTTATGATTGTTGCCAGTATTTTTTCATTCTCGGCCGAGGCTTCCGGCATTACTTCGCTTATTAAACTTGTTCTCCTAAAATTTCTTCCTGTTTCACCTGTTTTTCTGAAAGGTATCTGGCGGCGCTCAGTGCCGAGATTGTTCCATCGGCCACGGCTGTGGTAACCTGCCTGTATTTTTTTACGATGCAATCGCCCGCCGCAAAAACTCCATCAATATTGGTTTTCAAATCGGAGTCAACCTCAATTTCTTTCCGTTCATTAAGTTTTACCAAACCTTCCAAACTTTCGGTATTCGGTTGGTACCCCACAAAAATAAATGTGCCATCGGTTTTCAGGTTGCTCATTTTCCCGGTTGGAAGGTGCTTGATATCCACGCTTTCCAGTTTTCCGTTTCCGTAAAATCCTCTTAATTCCGATTCCATGATAAACTCAATTTTCGGATTTTTCTGCGCTTCTTCCACTGCATGTTTAAATGCCTGGAAATGATCGAACTGATGAACGATAGTAACTTTTGTGGCAAACTGGGTAAGTGCAACAGCTTCTTCGAGTGCTGAGTTACCGCCACCAACTACCACAACCTCTTTCCCGGTGAAAAAATCGCCGTCGCAGGTAGCGCAATAGGAAATCCCCGTTCCTTTAAACTGATCTTCTCCGGGAATATTCAGTGAGCGCGGCCTGCCGCCCGGAGTAAGAATAACCGAACGTGCCTTAAAACTGCGGCCATCTTCCAGTTCCACTTCCTTAATATCACCTTCGAGATTATAGCGGGCAATTTTAATATTCGACTTTATTTTACAGCCAAAACTTTTGGCCTGCTGCTTCATGGTGTTGGCCAGCATGTAACCTTTTGTGGCCGGAACACCCGGATAGTTGGCAATTTCCTCGGTAAGCACCATTTGGCCGCCAACGGCCCCTTCATTCAAAATCAGTGTTGAGAGTTTGGCCCGCGAAGAATAAATTCCGGCAGTTAAACCGGCTGCACCGGCACCTATAATCATTACATCAAATGGTTCATTCATGGCAATAAATTTTTAATAAAAGACAACCCGGAAATTATCCGGGCGGCCCTTGAGGTTTTGTGTTATACTTTTTCAGCAAATTGTTCGTCGAGAATAGCAGTTACCTGCTGCATGTTCTGAATGCTGCTGGTGGCGTGGGCTACTTTGCCGTTTTTGTAATACATGGTAAACGGAAGTCCCATAAAACCATTGGTTTCCGGCGCATTGCGAATAATGGCAGCTTCGGGGTTATCGAATGCCATCACTGCAAATTTCACGTCATCCCTTTCATCTTCCAGTTCTTCCATCACATCGTAAACCGGCATACACATTGGCCCCATGCGGCCACAGCATACCATTACGTTTTCATTTTCCTGAATCATTTTTTCCAGCTCTGCGGCTGTTTCAATCTCGTGCAAATTTGTTTGTAACATTTTCATAACAAGTCTCTTTTAAAATTGTGAATAATTGATTTTCTGTAACTTTTAATTTGTTATTTCGCCAATAATTTTTTCATCCGATTCGAGTTTTCCCTCCAGCCAGTCTTCCAGCAATTTGCGGGGCGAGTTTAAAGGGATGCCAACAAACAGGTTCACTTTTTCGGCTGCAAACAGGTTAATAATCTGTTTATTAACCCTGTAGGTAATCACATCGGTAATTCTTAGTTCTTTGAGCCATGCAGGTAAATCTGATTGTCCAATAGCCGAAGGATAAACGGTTTCTTTCTTTTCCACCGCCTGACCGTCAACTTCAAATATTTCGTAGTGCTGGCACTCGCCAAAATATTCGCTTAAACTTTCATTTAATACTGGTATGGCAACTCGTTTCATCTGTTAAAATTTTCTGTTACAAAAGTAGGAGCACCCTTTTAATCAGCGAAGAGAACAGGGCTGTGATGCGAAAGCACTAAAACTGTATTATTTCAGTTTTTTTCCTGTCATCAGCCAATTTTATTTGTTTTTGATAATTTTGCACCGTCTTCAGAAATATTGAAATGAGCAACGAAAAATCGGAACACCGTCAACAAAAAAAGGATTTTGAGGGGTTGATCAAGCAGCTACCCGATGCTTTGGACGAGCTGACAAAAAGTAAGACTCAAATAACCTACCTCAGGGGCGAAACCATTTTCAAGCAGGGGGCTTTTGCTCCTTATATTTTATACGTGGTTCGCGGACTGATAAAAGTGTATTTACAAACAGGTTTTGAAAAACAGATAAACCTCAGTCTGGCCAAAACAGGCGATTTTCTTGCTTTTTCATCCATATTTGGCGAGAACATTCATACCTATTCAGCGCAGGCACTAAAAGACTCGGTGATTTGCATGATTGAAAAAGAGAGCCTCAAAACCCTCCTGTTGCATAACCCCGAATTTGCCCTGGAAGTTACCTCGAAAAACTACCGGAACGAAAGGCATTTACTCGAGATAATTAAAAATATATCGTACAAGCAAATGCGTGGAAAACTGGCATCGGGACTGATTTACCTGTCGCACGAAGAGTTCCTGAAAGAGGATGTTTTTCAATACCTCACGCGGCAGGAAATTGCGGATTTTGCTTCCATTTCAACCGAAAGTGCCATAAAATTCCTGAAGGAGTTTGAAAAAGAAAAAATGATAATCCTGAAAGGACGGGGCATTGAGATAACCGACCGCAAGAAACTGGAAACCATAAGTAAAACGAGTTAATAAATCATGCATTTATCACATTCCATACGGGAAAATCTGCTTTCAGAAGTTAGCTTTTCGGCCAGTCGCGGGGGTGGTCCCGGCGGACAAAATGTGAACAAAGTAAGCACCAAGGTGGAGTTGCGGTTTCCGGTAAACGATTCTGAAACACTTACCGAAACTCAAAAACAGCGGCTTCTTTCAAAACTGAAAAACCGGATTACAACTTCCGGCGAACTGGTGCTGACCTCCTCTGCCGAAAGAACGCAGTGGCGGAACCGGGAGAAAGTGACGCAGAAATTTTTTGAGCTGATAGAACAAGCACTGACTCCGCCCAAAAAACGTATTAAAACCAGGCCAACCAAAGCCTCAAAGCTCAAACGACTCGAGAACAAAAAGAAACAAGGCCAAAAGAAACAGTTGCGAAAATCACCGGGTATGTAAAAGTCTGCCTTAGAAAATCAGAACTTCATTTTCCTTTAAAATTTCCCTGATTTTATCCGAAGGCCCTGAGGATTTAAAACTGAAAAATTATCTTTAAGTTTTTCAGCATGTTCTCTAATAATCTCAAACGCAATTTTTATTCGTTCTTTTCTTGGAAGATCGCTTAAACGGATTAAAAAGAATACCTTTATGTTTGTATTTTAAACGAAATGCCAATTCGCCAAAATCTTTGTCTTCTGTAATCAATAATGCATCATTTTTGACCGCAATTTCTAAAACCTCAAAATCGGTTATTCCGCTATGTTTCTCGGATATTGATAAAACACTGAAATTTTCGGTTCTCAATAATTTGACAATTCCAAAATCAACACTTTCATCAGCAACCAGAGTCATGTCAGGAAGCTTTTGGAATAACAATTTCATTTTTTACTGAATCCGCTGCAAACAATAAACATGCATTGATGTCGTCGCTTTTTAAATTGGGATAAGCACCTAACAAATCTTCAACAGAGTCTCCGGCAGCAAGTTTTTCGAGAATTATATCAACTGAAATCCGGGTATTTTTTATTATTGGTTTTCCAAATAATATGTCCGGATTCGACTCAATATGTAGTTTCCAGTCAATCATTTTTAATAAATATTATTCTGTAATTATTGACAATATTATCGAAATTAAAATTACAAAATAAAAAAATAAATGCTCGTTTGACCGAAAATTTATTTCTTTGCCCTTCAAAAAGAAAAAAGGAATGCTGAACTTTTTACGAAAATGCCGGAATAAAATCATTCAAATTATAGATTTCTTCTATTTTCCTTTCCTGCGTTTCATTCCAATGGAAATTTTCAGGTATGGCGCAACCGGCGGTGCAAATACAGCCATGGACATTTTTCTCTATTTTGTTTTTTACCGATTTGTGCTGAACAAACAAATTGTTGATTTGGGTTTTGTTGCTATCAGCCCGCATATTGCAGCATTTCTTATTGTTTTCCCCATTACCTTTGCTTCCGGATTTTTGCTGGCCAGGTATGTTACATTTACCGCATCTGAACTGCGAGGACGCATTCAACTATTCCGTTACGGGATAACAGTTGCCGGGGCAATTCTTTTAAATTATGTTTTTCTCAAATTTTTCGTAGAGTATGTTGGCCTGTACGCTACCCTTTCAAAAGTTTTTACAACAGTTATTGTTGTTGCATTCAGCTACGTGTCACAACGCTATTTTTCGTTTCAAACGGCCAATTTGCTGGTATCAAAAAAATCAGCCTGACAACTTATTTTTCAAATTATTATCAGAACTTTTCTTTGTTGATGTGTTTTTATTGTTGAATAACAAAAAAGATTATCTTTATTATTTATTGTAAATGCAGCAAACAAAGTTAAAATATTACCCAACAATTTTGCAGGCCATCCACCTGTTAATTTTGTACCTTTTTATTCAAACAGTTGTTGATTTTCCGCTTGCTTTAATCGATTACTACAAGGGAACCGATTACTTATACCACCCCGTAAAAAAAGTAGTTCTGGGAGTTGGCTCCACACTTTTTATCCTCATCTACGGTTTCCGAAAATCGAAAGCACCGTTTAAAAAAGTATTCCCGCTAAAATTTTTCAACCCGTTAATTTTAATTCCGCTGGTTCCTTTTTTTTGGGGCATCCAGAATTTAATTGAACAGGTGAACATTGCCATTGAAAATGTTATACCTGCCCCACCCTGGTTCTGGGAACTTTTCAGAGGTATTTTTGAAAGCGACTTTGGCTGGTGGGGGGCTTTTATGAAAGTTGCCATTGTTGCGCCCATTGTGGAGGAGTCTATTTTCCGGGGCCTTATTTTCCAGGGTTTTCGGCGCAATTACAACAATTTTGTGTCGGTGGTAATGTCGGCCCTTTTATTTTCGCTGTATCATCTGAATCCCTGGCAAATGCCGGCTACCTTCGTTTTAGGCCTGCTACTCGGCTGGCTTGTCATACGTACACAAAGTTTAATTCTGGCCATACTTGCCCACTCTTTCAACAATTTAATTGTTTTGCTTTCGGTAACCTACTGGCAGGAAATAAATACCCACGCCCTGTTTCTGCTGGAGAAAAAAGAATCCATGCTGTTAAGTGTGGCAGTTGCCGGTTTTTCTCTTATTCTTATATATTTCCTGAGTCTTTGGCCCAAAAGAATCCGGCAAAAAAATCATTCACATTAAAAAAATTATTTCTGCATTTTCAGAAACTGAATTACAGTATTTTACCGCCATTAGGCATTATAAAGAAACATCATAAAACAGGCTTTCAGCTTAAATTTCTTTAACATTTTATTGAACTTATTCTCACCAAGAATGTTTATCTTCACGAAAATTCAAATTAATGACACTAAAAATTCTATAAAAAATGGAAGAAGAAAAAGTTACACAAATGCCACGGATTGGCGACATGGCCCCCGACTTTAAAGCCAACACAACTTATGGTCCTATTCAGTTTTCAGAATACAATAAAGGAAGCTGGGTGATTTTATTTTCGCACCCTGCCGACTTTACTCCGGTTTGCACCACCGAAATGAGCGGATTTGCCGTGCGCCACAACGAATTTAAAGAGCTGAACACCAAGCTAATGGGATTAAGCATTGACAGTATCCACTCGCACGTTGCATGGGTGAACAATGTGAAAAAGAATACCGGCGTTTTGTTCGATTTCCCGATTGTTGAAGATATTTCAATGAAGGTATCGAAACTATACGGAATGTTGCAACCAAACGAAAGCGAAACATCTGCGGTACGTGCTGTATTTTTTATCGATCCCGAAGGAAAGATCCGTTTAATTATGTACTACCCGCTTAACGTGGGCCGTAACATGGATGAAATCATCAGAGTATTGAAAGCACTCCAAACATCTGACAAACACGGCGTTGCACTACCACTCGACTGGAAACCAGGCGATAAAGTTATTGTTCCTCCGCCAAAAACTGTTGAGGCAATGGAAGAACGCGAAAAAAGCAGCTACGAAATGGTTGACTTTTACCTCGCTAAAAAAGATTTATAAAATTATTTCATTTGTTAAGAAAGGCTGCCCGGAAAAGGCAGCTTTTTTTTGCAATAATTTCAGGCACATTAAATGTGGTCTAAACTATTACCATTTTTATTGAAAGAATATTCCAAAGATTTTTCAAAACTCCGGAAATAAATGCATTTTTACTACCCATTTTCAAATCTAAATTCAACATATCATGAAAAATATTTTAACTATTCTTATTTCGCTGCTACTCTCAAATTTCGTTTTTGCTCAAACCGGAAAAGTGTTTGACAACCTTTCCATGGAAAGTGAAATACTTGGCATGGAACGTAAATATGCCGTTTATCTCCCTCCGGGCTACGACATTTCGGAACGCAGCTACCCCGTACTATATTTGTTACATGGTGCCGGCGACGACCAGACCGGATGGGTGCAGTTTGGCGAAGTGCGCCAGATTGCCGACAAAGCCATAAAAGAAGGCAAAGCCACTCCAATGGTAATTATTATGCCCGATGCCAACACCGGGCAGCGTGGCTATACCAACGATGTGAGCGGCAACTGGCGCTACGAGGATTTCTTTTTTGAAGAACTGATGCCGTTTGTGGAAAAAAAATACCGCATTAAAAGTGAAAAACGCTACCGTGCGGTTTCCGGCCTTTCGATGGGTGGCGGCGGTACGTTTTATTATGCACTGCATCGTCCCGATTTGTTTTCATCAGCCTGCCCGCTGAGCGCAGCAACCGGTCCGTTAACCCGCGACGATGTGGAAAATTATATGGGCCGGCGGGGAATGCCCGGTGCCAGCGAAAAGCAAAAGAATGAATGGTTTGAAAAATACAACGTTTTGGAACTGCTGAAAAATATTCCCGACGAACAAAAAAGAGCCGTTCGCTGGTATATCGACTGCGGCGACGATGATTTTCTTTTTGAAGGAAATTCGCTGGTTCACATTGAAATGCGTAAAAAAGAAATTCCCCACGAATTCCGGATTCGCGACGGCGGCCACACCTGGACCTACTGGCGCGAATCGCTGCCCGAAGTGCTCCGGTTTGTTTCTGAGGCATTTCACCAGCATTAACAATTTATAAATAGTTATTTGACTTTCAGGAAATTAAAAACAATGAAATTCAAAATATTTTTTATCCCGCTGTTTTTGATATTTGCTACATGCAATTCAGCACAGAATAATAATGAAAGGGAATTACCAGTTATTTATCAGCAAGAAGATAAAGAAATCCTCGAACAGGTTTTGGAAATGTTTTCGGAAGAGGCCAACTCGCCCACTCCGGTTTTAATGATAAAAACCGGCACCTATTTTCTGGGAACACCTTATGTAGCCAATACGCTTGAAATTGACCCCGAACAACTGGTTGTCAATTTGCGCGAAATGGACTGTACCACATTTGCCGAGAACTGCCTTGCCATTTCTAAAACCATCCAAAGCGGAAAACACTCTTTTGAGCAGTTCACAAAGGAACTTAAAAAAATTCGTTACCGCAACGGCAAAATCGATGGTTATCCATCGCGGCTGCACTATTTCAGCGACTGGATTTTTGACAACCAGCAAAAACGACTGGTCAATGCTATTTCAAAAGAAATTGCAGCAACTCCTTATGACAAAGAAATCAATTTCATGAGTACGCACCCTGAAAGTTATCCGATGTTGAAAGACAGTAGCCAGTTAGTTGAAATTATTGCGAAACAGGAAAAAAACATCAACTCGAGAAACCTTTTTCACATTCCGGAAAACCAAATTTCGGAAGTTGAAAATCAACTGATGGATGGCGACATTGTGGGAATTACCACCAACATCGACGGGCTCGATATTTCACATGTTGGAATTTTGGTGCGCAAAGCGGGTCGTATTCACCTGATGCACGCTTCGTCGCTGGCCGAAGAAGTGATTGTTTCCGAAAGAACGCTGGAAGATTACCTGCTGGGAAGTAAATCAGCCAACGGAATTATGGTTTCACGTCCCAGGTAAATAGAATAGGTGCTATAAATCAATCATCGCTTTTACCACGCCATCTTTGTAGCCTTCAACCATATCGAAAGCCGTGGGTGTTTCATCTAACGAAAAATGATGGGTGACCATTTTTTCCACATTGGCTTTTCCGCTCACCACCAAATCAATGGCCTCTTCCACGCAATGGTTTTGGCGCCGGACATTGACAACCGTCAATTCTTTGCGGCGCATTAAATCCATATTGAAAGTATATTGCGCAGATGGCGGAATGCCAACCAGCACAAGTTTTCCTCCGGGTTTCAGAATTTTCAGGGCATTGTCAACAGCTTCCTGTTCACCGCTGGCCTCAAATGCCACATTAACAAGCAGCTCTTCCTGGTTTTGCACTTCCTTTTCCACATCCTGCTTTTCAGGATTGATGAAATACCGTGCCCCAATTTCCTCCGATTTTTTCAGCCGGTATTCGAGCGGCTCAATCATCCCAACATTGGAAATACCATCGGCCAGCAGTTTCAGCAAAATACTCAGGCCGATTGGGCCGGCACCAAAAATAACAGATGAACTATTTTTTTCTGCAATTTCAGCCAGTTTCACCGCATAAACACCTATGGAAAACGGTTCGATTAAAGCCGCCTGCACCGGGTTCATTTTCCCGGTAACGGGGAAACAGGTGAACGAAGGCATTACAATGTATTCCCCCAAACAGCCTTCAATTTGCCCGGGGCAACCCAAAAATTTGTTGTTCCTGCAGGTGTGCGGACGACCGGCCAGGCACTGGTCACATGTTCCGCAATGCACCGCCGGATCGATAACAACCAAATCGCCGGGTTTTACATTTTTAACGTTTTCCCCTGTTGCTTCCACCACGCCCGAACACTCGTGCCCCACAACAAACGGATATTCTACAACCTGGGTTCCTATTTTACCTTCTGAATAATAATGAATATCTGAACCGCAAACTCCTATAGACGACAGCCTGATTTTAACATCATCCCCCGTTTTCAACGCTGGTTCGTTTGCGCGAGTCAATAGCATTTGTCGAATGCCGGTAAGTGCTACTTGTTTCATAACAGTATTTTTCAATGTAAAAGTGCAAATTATATTTTTTCCTGAATCCTGTACTATCAGGTTTAATTAATTTTCCATTACATGCAATGTATAATTATTCGCAGGAGATTTATGAATCTACTTCTCCAAAACCGGGAAAAATTGCAATATTTTTTATAACACATTTCGTCTTTCGAACCCACTATATAACAATAAATTACAATTTCTGAAACACCATAAATTAACAATTTTTAATAATTTTTTCAAAATATTTTATATTCGAGCTATTTTTGTATTATATTAGCAATTCATTAATTGAATGTAAACTGAATGTTATTTGAAACACTACCTTTTCTCTGTTAAACCAATATTTATTCAGGTCTAACTAAACTAAACTATGAACAATCGGGTTATCGCCACCAATGGTAACCCGTTTTTTCTATGCCATTTTCCGAAGATTATGTTTAAACCGGAAGTAGAAGGATATCCCTGCTGAACCCAGTCCCACGAGAAATCCGAACCAAATCCCCTGTGGCCCGGCATTGAGCAAAAAGGTCAGGACATAACTGGTGGGCAAACCAATTAAAAGATAGGCAGCAAAAGCAATAAACATAGGCACTTTAACATCGGCCATTCCTCGCAAAGTACTGAGCATAATCACCTGTAACCCGTCAAAAATTTGAAAAATAGCAGCCACTATAAGCAGTTGCGAAGCAACGGCTACAACCTGTGGATCGGTTGTAAAAAGAAATGGCAGGTAATTTTTTGTGAGTATAAAAATGAGTCCCATTACCGACATAAAAAAGAGCACCAGGTGAGTAGAGGCCATAGCGGCCATGCGCATCGAACTTAAATTATTCTCACCCATTTGATGACTCACCCGGATGGTATTGGCTTGCGAAACACCTTGCGAAATCATGTATGTAAACGATGCCATTCCCATTGCCACCTGGTGGGCAGCCAGTTGTGTTTCGCCCAGCCATCCCATCATAACGGCTCCCAGGCTAAAAGTCAGCACTTCCACAATTAACTGAAATCCAATAGGTATTCCAATCTTCAACACCGAAAATATTTTTCGCTTTTCATAAATTTGTTTCCGGGCGAGCACAAAAAATCTTCTAAAACGCGAAAATTTAAGAATGTAGCCCACAAACAACAGCGGCATAAAAATACGGGAAACCAACGTACCGATGCCGGCTCCCACCAGCCCCAATTCCGGAAAACCGAATTTCCCAAAAACCAACAGATAGTTCAACACAATATTTATAACGTTGGCTGTAAGGGTTATTTGCATAGCCATTTTTGTGTTGCCAATCCCTTCGAAAAACTGCTTTACCGAAAAGAAAAGCATTAGCGGAAAGTACGATAGGCACAGCAGCAAATAATAGGGTTTCGACATTTCGAGCACGTCGTCTGTCTGACCCATAAATGGCAAAAGAAAGTACACTCCAAACATTATGAGTGCCAAAACAAAAGTGGCAACCGTATGCGTAAAAAAGCCGTTTTTAAGCCACACCACCACACGATCTAACCGGTTATTGCCAAAAGCCTTTCCAACCAGTGGAGTAAGCCCGTAGGTAATCCCCATTCCGAAAAACATACCAATTACAAACACATTATTGGCAAACGATGAGGCAGCAAGTTCAACGGTTCCAACATGGCCAACCATCATGTTGTCGGCCAGCATAACAACTACCTGCCCAATTTGCGACAGTACAACCGGGAAGGCGAGCCTCAGGTTACGTTTGTAAAATGGTATGTATTGCGCCAGATTCACGGTGCCAAAATTACATTTTTAGCCCGAATAATTCAGGAATTATTCTTATCTCTGATAACGACTAAGATTCACTGTAATTTTTTTTCAAAAATCATAGTTCATCTAAGTCGGGGTTAACCTGCAGTTTATTCATACTGAAAAAAATTTATGAATAACGCAGATTAAATTAAATGGAGAACCAGAAACTTACTTTAAGCATAAAAGCATTTTGAGCTTTCACATCCGATATTCCCTTAAAGCTTTCGAATACTGAAGGTTCGTATTTTCTTTCGTAACGCGAACGCGAATTGGTCCACACAAAATAGAGCGTTGAACCCGTTTTATATTCCCACCGCGCCACAAAGTTGGAGCGGAATTCCTGAAAGTTAAAATCCGGGGAATTCTGTGTCAAATCCATAATATAATTTTGCCGTTCATCCACCAGCCACTGTTCACCATCGCCCTGTTCTTCAACAAACAGTGGTGCAAACCGCTGGTTTATATCTTTTGCCTTTGAGGAAGTAACCTCCCGGTAGTCAGAAAATTTACCTACCGAGGCGTAAGGGTTTCCGTAATACTGAAAAGAGAGTTCGGGCGTAACAAAAAATTCGGCCCGGATAGTGGAAGAAATGGTTTTCCGGTCAATTTTCCCAACAATATATTTTCTGGGAAAAGTACTTCTTTCCATGCTTGTTACAAACTGGTTATTGTCTGTTTCAATATTAAAATTGTTCATGGAGGAAAGGGTAAGCCGGCTGCCGATTTGCCATTGCACGTAAAAAGTGTTTTCAGTGGCTTTTGAAATATTGTCATCATTTCGTGTCAGTTCAGTTCCTCCGCCAAAGAAAAGATCCCTACTCGAATTTGTTTGCAAAAAGATTTCCCCGCTGGTTTCCCCGTCAATCCTCAGCGAAGGGCCACCCCAAAGTTTTCGGGTATCGATTTCGTAAAACGAACGCTGTGCAACTAAATCGAGCCGCCACAGGTTTTTAAACTGAAAACGGGCATGTCCGGTTATTTCATCGCCCAGATTTTCGCCGCCATAGCTCCAGTTATGTTCCTGCTCAATATCAAAATAGTAATTGTTTAAGATTCCTTTGGGCTTGTTCACCCAGTAAATAATGTTAATTTTCTGATCGATATAATCGGCCTGCCTTAAATACCCCACATCGTTGAGTTCCACCCCCGGCGAACGCCAGTCGAGCGCTCCCATTATCCTGAATTTACCACTCCTTTTTCCACCGCTCATTTCACCGCCCCATCCGCTCAGGGATGTTAACGTCGGATCGTATTCAAGATGCTCAGCATCGGTGCGTTGAAAGTAATGCCTCGAATTGGTTTGTAAATTTGAGATGGCTTCTTCCGAGCCGTTTACCTGCGAGAAAAATCCTTTAAAATCAACAAAATATTTTCGGTTTTTCCAGTTGTGCTGAAAATCCACTCCGCCAACTGTTGAATTATCGGGCAAAAATTCAAGATGTTCATCTTTTATATTCCGCAACGTGGAAGTAACCATTCCGCCCAAAACAGTGCTGCCGTTGTTAAAATCCTGTTTCACCCTGCCAATAAAATAGTTGGTAAAAGGTTCAACAGCTTCTTCCCTTTCCTGGCCGTTAAAATGTATAGTTGCATTTTCATGTGCCGTCATGCTGTTAACAACACCTACCGAAAGTCCTGAGCTGTTTTTGCCGGTTAATTTAAGTGCATTTATGATGGATGTTTGATCGGGCATTTCCAGCGTTTCCATTTCCTCAACAGAAGGTGTATAGCCGGGTGAAGCCCCAATCCGGCGCGAATAAAAAAGTAAATCGCTGCTGCCGGCACCATATTCCAGGATACTGTTTCCTTCAAGAAAAAAAGGCCTTTTCTCGTCGTAAAAAACTTCGTAAGAAGTAAGGTTAAGCACCGACGGGTCGGCTTCTACCTGGCCAAAATCAGGATTAATTGTATAATCGAGCGTAAAATCAGAAGTGACTCCAATTTTTCCGTCAACACCAAAGCCACCTTTCAAATTATCCGGGGCATCCGAAACATATTTTGCTTTGGCATAGGGCATCACCTCAAAATTGCGTTTATACGGAATATTTTCAATCCCACGCAATTCACCAAATATATAAACCATTGCAGGGGCATCAACCGGAATAAGTTTCCACTGATCTTCCTCTTTTAACCTGTCGATCCAGCGCCACACGTGCATTCCCCATACATGCTCTTCTTTATTGGCGTACCTGAGCTGGCTGAAAGGCACACGCATCTCGGCATACCAGGCCGAATCACCCACATGCGACTTCCCATCCCAAACGGCATCCCAGTTAAAATCCCATCCATACTCGCCAAGGTGCATCAAATCCACTTTTTGCCCGGCGGCAGTTACATTGAACTCGAAAGCGGTTTGCTTGTCATAATAACTATCCAGGGCAATCCCGGCCATATCGCCCATATTTTCATCGCGCCTGCCAAGAATTGAACGTATTTTCTCCGGTTCATTATCATAACAAACAATGGCCATGTACAAATAGGTGTCGTCGTACAAAATTTTAATTTCCGTTTCCTGCGAGGGAGATTTGGCCTGGTTGGGTTGTTGTTGAATAAACCCTCCGTCCCAGCTTCCAACTTTTTGCCAGCATTCATCACCCAGTTTGCCATCAATTTTGGGCACCAACTCGGTGCGGGTAGCGTAATACACCCTTTTAATACTTGCATGATAGTTCACCAATGAATCATCAGACAATGTGTAATCGTAATTTTGTGCCCGCGAGATAATTCCCAGTAAAAGTGAGAATATAATTAACAAGTGTTTGTTTTTCATTTAGGTTAGTTTTATTCCCAGTAAAAATAAAATGATTTATTAAACAAAAAAAATCTGAACAATTAATCTTCCTTACAGATGTCAGAAAACATTAAAATTTGCACTTTTAGAACTATAGTTTTTGATTTTCAAATTTCAATAAAGCTGAGAAGCCATTAAACGTCCAATTTGCATTTATTAACACATTCCCATTTGCTTTGTCAAATTCATGGCGTAATTTCAACAGTTAATAAAAGAGCCTAAACAATTTTTAACCAAATGAGTTATCTATGTGTGTTTTTAGGAAACAATATTTATTGCAATAAAAATAAACGTAATGGGCCAAATAAAAAAAATCCTGGTAGCGAATCGTGGAGAAATAGCTATTCGAATTATGCGTACATGCCGGGAACTGGATATCGAAACAGTTGCCGTTTTTTCAGAGGCAGACCGAACTTCACAACATGTAAGGTATGCTCACGAAGCTTATTACATTGGCAAAGCTCCTTCTCCCGAAAGCTATCTGAATGTGGAAAAAATACTTAAAGTTGCGAAAGAGTGCAACGCGGATGCCATTCACCCCGGCTATGGATTTTTATCGGAGAATGCAAATTTTGCCCGGCGATGCAGTGAAGAAGGAATTATTTTTATTGGTCCGTCGCCGGAAGTAATTTCGCAAATGGGAGATAAAATTGAAGCCCGCGAGGCCATGATGGAAGCCGGAATTCCGGTGGTCCCCGGCACGCCCAACAGTGTGAACAACGAAAAAGAGGCGCTCGATGCCATTAAAAATATCGGGCTGCCTGTTATGATAAAAGCTTCTGCCGGAGGTGGTGGAAAAGGAATGCGGCTCGTGCACAAAGAGGAAGAAATTGTTGCTGCCGTGCGAGCGGCCCGCTCCGAGGCAAAATCGGCATTTGGCGACGATTCGGTTTACATTGAAAAGTACATCAGCTCACCGCACCACATCGAATTTCAAATTCTGGCCGATCAGCACGGGAATGCAGTGCACCTGTTCGAACGCGAATGTTCCGTTCAGCGGCGCCACCAAAAAATGATTGAAGAGACTCCTTCTCCACTCATGACCGAAAAACTGAGGCAAAAAATGGGGAATGCCGCAGTGGGGGCAGCAAAAGCAGTTGACTACACAGGTGCCGGCACAATTGAATTTCTGGTGGATGAAAGCCTGAATTATTATTTCCTCGAAATGAATACCCGGCTGCAGGTGGAACATCCGATTACCGAAAGGGCAACAGGAATCGACCTGGTGAAAGAACAAATCAAAATTGCCGAGGGCCGTAAACTGGAATTCTCGCAAAACGATTTAAGCCAGAAAGGGCACGCCATTGAATGCCGGATTTATGCCGAAGACCCCGATAATAATTTCATGCCCAGCCCGGGCAAAATATATAAAATTTCTGAACCGCTGGGCCTGGGCGTTCGCACCGACGGGTATGTTTACGAAGGCTATGAAATTCCGATTTTTTACGACCCCATGATTTCAAAACTGATTGTTTGGGGAAAAACGAGAAAAGAAGCCATTGCCCGAATGCGCAGGGCTTTGTACGAATACAAAATCACAGGGGTTAAAACTTCAATAAAATTTCTTGAACGCATTATGAACAATGAAAGCTTTATTGAAGGAAAATACGACACACATTTCATCGAAAATAATAAGGAGCAATTGTACAAACAATCTGATGTTGAAGAATGCGATGACATGGTGGTTATTGCTGCATTTGTCGATTATATGGATAAAATCAGCAGAATTCAGGATAACCAGAAAGAATTTTCCCCGCCGGCAGAAAGCCGCTGGAAAAAAATACCTTACATTAACCATTTTTAATTTTTTTTATGGCACTTGAAATAAAAATAAACGACCGTACAGCATGGGTTAACCTCATTCAGCAAAACGGGAACCTGCTTGAAGTGGAAGTTGACGGCAAACGCTACAATGTTGACCTGCTCCATACGGCAGACGGAACATTTTCCATTCTCGAAGGCGGACATTCCTATAATATTGAACTGATCCCCCACAACCAACCCAAAAAATACACAGCACACACACTTTACAACACCTACGAAGTTGATATTATTGATGCCGAGGCGCGCTATCTTATCAACCGTGGTTCAAACGGAGTAGGTAAAAGTGAAAAAACCATATCGTCGCCTATGCCCGGAAAAGTGGTAAAAGTTTTGGTAAACGAAGGCGATATAATAGATGAAGGCAAAACAGCCATTATTATTGCCGCCATGAAAATGGAGAGTGAATACAAAGCCCCCATCAGTGGGATGGTAAAGAAAATTAATGTAAGCGAAGGTGATACCATTGAAGGAAACCAGGTGCTTATTGAACTCGAATAAACCAATCTATTTATGAAACGAGCATGTAGAATATTTACATCCAAGATGATGATTAATCCCGATAGCTATCGGGACATGCGAGTTCCATACTATACCTTTAAAAATAAACAATTTTAATAGTATGAATTTACAGGATAAATACAACCAGCTCGATGAGTTTAACACGAAAGCCGAGCTGGGCGGAGGAGAAGAACGCATTGAGAAACAACACGCGGCAGGAAAAAAAACAGCCCGCGAAAGGGTGCTGCAACTGCTTGACCCCGGAACTTTCAATGAAATTGACAAGCTGGTTACACACCGAAATTATGATTTTGGCATGCAGGAGAAAAAATTTCTGGGCGACGGTGTAGTTACAGGCTACGGGAAAATCAGCGGAAGGCTGGTGTATGTGTTTGCCCAGGATTTTACAGTTTTTGGCGGTTCGCTAAGCCGTGCCAATGCCGATAAAATTGTAAAAATTCAGAACCTCGCCCTGAAAATGGGAGCTCCACTTATTGGTCTCAACGACTCAGGCGGCGCACGCATTCAGGAAGGCGTGGAAAGTTTGGCCGGTTACGCCGATATCTTTTACAACAATGTAACTTCTTCGGGTGTTATTCCACAAATTTCAGCCATTTTAGGTGCATGTGCCGGCGGCGCAGTTTACTCGCCTGCCCTCACCGACTTTATTTTTATGGTGGATGAAAAGAGCCACATGTTTGTCACCGGGCCCGATGTGATTAAAACGGTAACACACGAGGATGTTTCAAAAGAAGATTTGGGAGGTGCACACACCCACAGCACGAAAAGTGGTGTGGCCCATTTTACCGGAAACGACGAGGAGCAGACACTCATGATGATCCGGGAACTGGTCACTTTTTTACCATCGAACAACCTGGAAGATCCACCCGTAAAATCAACTATCGACCCCAGCGACAGGGAGGAAGAACACCTGCAGGAAATTGTTCCGGCCGACCCGAACCGGCCATACGATATGCATGAAATCATTCAGAATGTTATCGATAACAAACATTTCCTGGAAGTGCAGCCGCGGTATGCACAAAATATTATTGTAGGTTTTGCCCGGTTTGGCGGCCAGCCGGTGGGAATTGTCGCCAACCAGCCCAACCACCTGGCCGGTGTGCTCGATATTAATTCATCGGCAAAAGCAGCCCGCTTTGTGCGTTTTTGTGATGCATTCAACATTCCGCTGGTAACTTTTGTGGATGTTCCCGGCTTTTTGCCCGGGACCAGCCAGGAGCTTGGCGGGATTATCAAACACGGCGCTAAATTATTGTACGCTTTTTCGGAGGCCACGGTACCCAAAATTACCGTCATCACCCGAAAAGCTTACGGCGGGGCTTACGATGTAATGTCGAGCAAGCACATTGGCGCCGATGTTAACTTTGCCTACCCCACTGCCGAAATAGCGGTAATGGGCCCCGAAGGTGCCATCAATATTCTTTACCGTAAATACAACGCCGAAGAAAAAACCAAGGCAGTGGATGAATACCGTGAGAAATTCGCCAATCCATACAAAGCTGCGGCACTGGGCTACATTGATGAAATTATTCCGCCAAAAGAAACCCGCAAAAAAATTATTGGTGCCCTGGAAATGACCCGCAACAAACGCAAATCGAATCCGCCTAAAAAACACGGAAATATTCCGTTGTAAATATTTGATAAATATCAATTTATTTCTATTTTTGCGCGTTCAAAATTTTTAAGTAATAATTAAAATTAATGTTTATGTTGAATCAGTACGAAACCGTTTTCATTTGTACTCCCGTTTTATCTGAGCCACAGGTAAAGGAAACGGTAAAAAAATTCAAAGACATTATCACCTCCAACGGAGGGGAAATGGTCAATGAAGAGAACTGGGGGATGAAAAAACTGGCTTATCCCATTCAAAAGAAATCTACTGGCTTTTATAATTTGTTTGAATTTAAAGCCGAACCTTCGCTCATCAAAAAGTTTGAGATTGAGCTGCGCCGCGAGGAACGGATCATTCGTTTTATGACTGTAAAACTCGACAAGTACGCAGTTGAATACAGTGAGAAAAGAAGAAGGCTTCAGAAAGAAAAAACAGAAAATAAGGAGGGATAAAAAATGGCACAAAATACAAGTGAAATCAGGTACCTGACCCCGCCGTCAGTAGAAATTAAAAAGAAAAAATATTGCCGTTTCAAGAAGAACGGAATCAAATATGTCGATTACAAAGACCCGGAGTTTTTGAAAAAATTCCTGAACGAGCAGGGAAAAATTCTTCCCCGCCGTATTACCGGCACTTCACTGAAATACCAGCGCAAAGTGGGCCAGGCCATTAAACGGGCACGCCAGATTGCTTTGCTGCCTTATGTAACCGATATGATGAAATAAAAAAGGAGGCTTGAAATGGATATTATATTAACACAAGACGTTGAGCGGCTGGGAAACAAAGATGACATTGTTTCAGTAAAAGAAGGATACGCGCGCAATTTCCTTATTCCGCAAAAGATGGCAATTGCTGCCACAGCCACTGCCAGGAAGGTGATGGAAGAAAACAAAAAACAACGCGCACATAAAGAAGCAAGATTAAGAGAAGAAGCCCAGAAAATTGCCGACAAGCTGGCGAACAAGAAAGTTAGCATTGGTGCCAAAGTGAGTTCTTCGGGCAAAATTTTCGGCTCGGTTAATACCATCCAGGTAGCAGAAGCTATCAACAAAAAAGGATTTGAAATCGACCGCAAACAAATTACCTTACCTGCCGACAGCATTAAAGAAGCAGGTACTTACACTGCCAAAATCAAACTCTTCAAAGATGTTATCGTTGAACTGGAGTTTGATGTAGTAGGTGAATAAAAAAACCTAAAATATATTTTGAAAAGGGTTCTCGGAAACGGGAACCCTTTTTTGTTTATTCCCACGTCCCGCTCAAATTCCTGCTGCAGAACATCCCATTTTCAAGGTTACCTTCAGCAATCCTTTGGAATATATATGTAGAAACACAATACCAAAAATTTA
This sequence comes from Tangfeifania sp., assembly GCF_055108615.1. NCBI lineage: Bacteria > Pseudomonadati > Bacteroidota > Bacteroidia > Marinilabiliales > Prolixibacteraceae > Tangfeifania > Tangfeifania sp. The sequence goes on from NZ_JBSQIC010000062.1 coordinate 21,406, forward strand.
AAAAACAGGAGGCACACAACCAAATATCAACTTTTAGCATCTTAACAAACAAAACATTAACTTTTAAAACCAATATTATGATGAAACACAGCCCATAACCACCATTAAAACAAAAATCTCCCGAAAAACCACAAGGAAGAATCACTCCGGGAAAGATGCCAACCAAAGGCACTGAAAACCGCTCCTAATTGCTCTCATACCTGGTAACTCTGGTTGCCTTGAATATCAAAAAGCACTTTGTGCGAATTACTCACTACTAAATACTTGAAATAATGAGAACAAAAAAATTGAAACTACTTACAACTTTTCTTCTCCTGCTGCCGCTATGTATGATTTTGCTTGGGACTGGATGTGAAGACGAAGAACAGGATCCACTTTGCTACCAAGAAAGGGTGGTAAGCCTTAATAAAGGAGATGGATGCCAGAATATTATAACAATTACACAGACTGCTGAAAATGGTGAACTTGCTACAAACGCTACAATATCATTTAATCCGGATTTTTATGAAGGGACACTAAAGGTAGGCGATATTGTTTATTTTAAAATTATTGAATATGAAGAATTCGGAACTCGTATTTCAACCCAACCTTGTACTTTTCCACAGTTTGCAGCATCTGTTGAATTTTGCAATAATTAAAAATTGAAATTATGAAAAAGTTTTTTATAACATTAATTAGAGTCTGTCCATAAAGTTGGCAGTTTTTCCGTTTGTTTTTCCTTTGATTGTTTTTCGGTGGATATTTGTCCATAATCAGTTGTAATATTATCTATCGTTGCGCCCCATTTTGTTGTTTTTTCGTTCTCCCTTCTTTTTCCGCTGTTTTTCCGCACCATTTTTTGATTTTTGGGCATAGTTTTCCCCTTTTATCTCTTTGAGGTATGCCATGTCATATACCAACTGCATGACCTCGATGTGCTCACCTAAAAGGCCTGCCCATATCATGGCTTTAATGCCGAAGGACTGCTTTTTTTTATCACGTTGGAAACTTGGTTGATTGTTTTTATAAACAATGTCAACTGATTGCTGAACAGGTCTTTACGACTGTCCCCTTTGGTGTTGTTTATTTTGAAACAGGTCTTTTTCCCCTGCCTGGTATAGTCCCGGTATTTTAGCCCGTCCACTTCTTCGCTCAAATGGCCAAGCAGCCGATAGGCCTCTTTTATGCAATCCCAGAGTATCGAATTGTTGGTCGGGTGGTGTATGTTGGTTTCCACCACTGTGCTGCCTGATCCTTTCGATGTCCTCGATGCCCGCGTTTATCGCTATTTTGTTCAGTTCGACGAGCAGCTTTTGCAGGTTGTCCGCTTTGATCCGGGATATGTATTTTTGGTACACCTGTAAGCTGTACGGGCGCAGCTCGTCTATCTTTATAAATGCCGCACATATCCTTGAATCTGTCTAATGAAATTCCAATTCCCTGTATTCCAACCCTTTTAGCTCCTTGTAGATTGCCTCCCTGACTATCTGCTCCATACTTGGGGTATCTTTCCGCCCAAACACGCCTGGCTTCTTGACCAGTCGGGATTTTCAAATTTCATCTTAAAATCTTCAAATAACCTCATCGTACTTTTTCCTTAAACTTAACAAGAAAAACAGTTGCTCC
>NZ_JBSQIC010000063.1:0-22940 GCF_055108615.1 Tangfeifania sp.
CACGGTGGCCGCTCTATTCCGGGATCTGGGGGCACGGGTGAAATCAATTAAACTGATTGTGGGTGCAATGACTGATGCAGTTAAAGAAGGCCTCGAAGAGAGAAAAGCCGAAAAAGGCAAAGACGAAGATGAACCTGCACCCAAAAAGAAAAAAAAGGTGAGGAAAGAAAAGCCGAAAAAGGCCAAAGCAGAAGAAGAAAAAAATTAATTAGTTTGTAAGATTACTCAATAATAAATCGATTTAAAATTTAGCTTTATGTCTTTCACAACAAGCGACGTTGTCAAGTTACGCAAATTAACAGGTGCAGGGATGATGGATTGCAAAAACGCCCTGAAAGATGCCGATGGTAATTTCGACAGAGCACTCGAAATCATTCGCGAAAAAGGAAAATTAATTGCCAGCAAACGTGCCGACAGGGAAGCCTCTGAAGGTGTTGTTCTTGCAAAAGTAACAGAAGATAAAAAACTGGGTGCGATGGTAGTCCTGAATTGCGAAACCGACTTCGTAGCCAAAAATGAAGATTTTGTCGCGTTTGCCGACAGTATCCTGAATGTAGCACTTGCACAAAAACCCGAAAACCTGGAAGCGCTCAAACAACTTGAATTGGATGGCAGAACCATTGAAAAACAAGTAACTGAGCAAACCGGTGTAATTGGCGAAAAACTCGAGCTTTCATTCTACGCAAAAATAGAAGCTGAAACCGTTGTGGCTTATATCCACCCCGGAAATAAACTGGCTACTTTGGTAGGGTTCAATAAAGATGGTGTTGAAACACAGGTTGCTAAAGATGTGGCCATGCAGGCAGCTGCCATGTCGCCTATTGCAATCGACAAAGACACTATCCCGCAGGAAGCTATCGACAAAGAGATTGAAATTGCCAAAGAAAAATACCGCCAGGAAGGAAAACCTGAAGCAATGCTCGACAAAATTGCACAAGGGTCTCTCAACAAATGGTTTAAAGAAGTTACTCTAATTAACCAGGCGTTTATTAAAGACGGTAAAATTACCGTTAAAGATTACCTGGCTCAAAACGACAAAGAACTGGTTGTTACCGCTTTCGAACGTTATTCGCTCGACGGTTAATTTCACCCAGAACAATATTATAAAAGCTATCCGGTTTCGGGTAGCTTTTTTTTTGAAAGCTAATTTTTCACCAAAAATGGTTTGTGCCCAAAAATCGTTTCGTCGCGGTCTTGTGCCCCCGAACCGGTAATCAATATTACTGCCGGACAATCATCCTCATTTCCCGGGATAATAAGTGTTCCGGCCAGTTTCAAGCATGAAAGCGGATTCAAATATTCAACTTCTTCGGAAAAATAGGAAAACGGAGGCTGCGGAGTTTGAGGCCGCTTCAACTCAGTTACTTTCATTCTTTTGGTCAGTGTCAGCGGAAATTCTGTCCCCCGCTGACTCCAGGTTCCGGTTACAATTGAATTGTCTTCAATCTTTCCTTCGTATTTTCCCATTATCATGCCCACCGTAATTTTCAAACTGTCGCCTTTCAATGCAGTTTGAGTTACAGGTAAATCTTTTGCCCCCTGGAGCGGAACATCCATTTTTGTAAACAACTCACCGGTTGAATCTACCGAAATTTTAAAAATCTACTCCATATTTTGAGTGGGTAATTCAAGTTCGCCACTCCAGTTGCCAACGATTTTTTTATCATCCGGATTCTGAGAAAAAGCAGTAAAAGAAACTGCAAAAGCGGCAACGAGCAGAGACAGTATTTTGAAAGTGGTTTTCATTCTTGTAAAATATTAAGTAGAATGAAACAAAGTTACAACTTCCAGTCAATAAATATTTATCCTTTCTTTGTTAAACATCGTTCAAAAATTAGGCTGAAATTTTTAACTTTGTTGAAAATGAAATAATAATGTACCCACAGTTGAACTTCGCGAGAAGGAAGTACTGATAATCTATGGTGCAAGACAGGTGGGAAAAACAACTTTACTGAACACTATACTCGCAGATAAAAAAAGTATTATTTTAAACTGTGAAAAAACTGTTATTAATGAAGTTTTGGAAAATAAAAATATTCCAGGGATTAAACAATTAACCGGTGAAAAAGCAATTGTTGTATTTGATGAAGCGCAAAAAGTCCACCAAATTGGGGAACTTCTAAAAATTCTATATGATGAAAATTCACTTGCCGGGAAAATTATTGCTACCGGTTCGAGCAGTTTTGAACTGGCCGGCAAAATAACCGAACCACTCACGGGCAGAAACAGAAAATTAAAATTATTGCCGGTTTCATTAAATGAAATAAAAATGAAAGATGGGTGGTTGTGGATTGAGGAGAACTTAGAAAGTTTATTGCTTTTTGGGCAATACCCGGCTGTCCTGACAGCCCCTGAAAGCCGTAAAGAAATAATTTTGAGCGAGCTGGCATCGGACTATTTATATAAAGATATTTTAATTCACGAGCGGATAAAAAATCACTCACTCCTGCATAAATTACTAAAAGCATTAGCCCTACAGGTTGGCAGTGAAGTTTCAATTAATGAACTGGGTGAATTGCTTGGGATCGCATCACAAACGGTAACCAGGTATCTCAATTTGCTGGAGAAAACATTTGTAATTTACCAGATTGGCACATTCAGTTCAAACCTGAGAAATGAATTAAAGAAAAGTAAAAAGTATTTTTTTTATGATCTGGGGATTCGTAATGCAATTCTTAATAATTTTTCCCCACTCGAAAACCGGCAAGATATCGGGTCACTTTGGGAAAACTTCTGCATAAACGAAAGAATTAAAAAAAACAATGCTACTCAGAAAAGAATCAACTACTATTTTTGGCGAACATACGATGGTGCCGAAATTGACTTACTTGAAGAGTCAGGTGGTAAACTGGAGACTTTTGAATTTAAGTGGAAATCAAAAAAACGTATTAAAATCCCTGATTCATTTGAAAAAAAATATGGTAAGAATCAATTAAATACAATTACAAAAAATAATTTCTTCGAGCTTATTAATAATTAATTTCTTCGCGAAAAGTACTTTTTATGTTTATTTTTCGGAAAATTTAGTCTGATGCAATCGGAAAAAAAACAATTGGAAATAGCACTGATGCACTACTTCAGAGATTGCTATCCCGATTTCCCGAAAGGGAAAATGACTCCTTGGGAGTCGCCGGATTTTATTGTGACGCTGAAAAGCCGCAATAACCTGGGTATTGAACTTACCCGGCTGAACCCAATAAATGCCCAAACGCCGGATAAGCAGGAACTTTCACAACAAAAATTAAAAGAAGATATTATTGAATCCACACGGCAAATTTTTGAAAGCAATTCACCGTTTCGGCTGTTTGTAAAATTCCTGTTCTCCGGAAATGAAACCATCGAGGATGAGCGAAAACTCATTTTGGCAGTTCAGCTGGCAAATATTATCCGGCAATCGGTTGAAAACAAAACGACAGCCTCATTTTTCAGAGAAACACTGGATTCCGGATCGCTTCCCCGGGGAATTGATTCCATGCTGATTGTCAACCACCCTGCCTTGAAAAAATCGTTTTGGGAACGTTCCAACAACCTCGGGGTTTCCCAAAATGTGGTGGCCGACATCAGGGAAGCTATTCAGAAAAAAGATAAAAAACTGATGCTTTACCAGAAACAACGCCTGAATTACTACTGGCTACTGATTACTACCGACCGTTTAAGGGGTGTTAAAAGCTATAATCTTCATAATAAAATACTAAACCACAACTTTCAATCGCGCTTCCAGCATGTTTTTCTTTTTGATTTAATTAAGTCAAATATATTTGAATTAGTATAAATTAATACCTTGTAACAGTTTTATAATTGCAGAGTAAAATTGAAACCGAACAAAAAATGAAAAGAAGACGTTTTATCGGAACTACATCATTAGCCCTGGGCACCCTGGCAACTTTAAAAGCAGCAGCATGGCACAAAGCAGCAGCAAACACAGGACTGGGCAAACTGTACAAAAACGATTTCACTATTGGAACAGCTGTTAGTGGCCGGACATTTTCACGAAACAATACCGAACTGCTTGACCTTGTTAAACACGAATTCAATTCTATTACCCCCGAAAATGCGCTCAAATGGTCGCGGGTACACCCCGCTGAAAATGAGTGGCGGTACGATATTGGCGACCAGATTGTGGAGTTCGGTTTGGAAAACAACATGCAAATAGTGGGGCACGTTTTGGTATGGCACAGCCAGGTGCCCCGCACAATTTTTCAGGACGGAAACGGGAACGCCGTAAGTAAAAACATATTACTCAAAAGGATGGAAAACCATATCTCAACGCTGGTTGACCGTTACAAAGGAAAAATAAATGCCTGGGATGTGGTAAACGAATCGGTAACACCTGAGGATGGATGGCGTAAAAGTCCCTGGTTCGAAATCGCAGGACCTGATTTTATGGACAAGGCCTTTCATTTGGCCCATGAAGCCGATCCCGATTGTCATCTGCTCTATAACGATTATGGAATGGTTAATCCCAAACGACGTGATTTTGTAGTGAAAATGGTAAAAGATTTTCAGAAAAAAGGGGTACCTATACATGGCATTGGAATGCAGGGACACTTCAGCCTGGACTCACCCGACATTAATGAGATAGAAGCCAGCATTGAAGCCTTTGCATCAACAGGATTACGGGTACATATCACGGAACTTGATGTGGACGTGCTGCCCAGTAGGTGGGAGAGCTCGGCCGAAATTTCCAACAGGGCAGATTATTCTGAAGAACTCAACCCGTACACCGAGGGTTTACCGCCCGAAATTGACAACAAACTCACAAAGCGATACGAGGATTTGTTCAAGCTATTTTTGAAACACCGCGATAAAATTGACCGGGTTACTTTTTGGGGAACAACCGATGCCCAATCGTGGAAAAATAATTTCCCGGTGCGTGGCCGCACAAATTATCCGCTGCTGTTCGACCGCGAAAGAAAACCCAAGAATGCATACCATGCAGTGGCCGGACTAAAAAAATAACCAGCATTCAGAATTAGTAAGATTACAGTGAAATATTTTGCTGATATTTCACCGAAGGAAAAACACTTTTGAAATCAATTCATTAATTTTGGTTGCTGTAACCAAAAAATTAAATCATGCGCCAACTGTTTCTGTTCATTGCTGTCTTATTTCTTTTTTACGCCTGCTCAAACAAGCAGAACAACGAATACCCCATTTCTCCTGTCTCATTTACAAAAGTGAATGTGGAAGATAATTTCTGGTCGCAACGCATAAAAACCAACCACGATGTAACCATTCCCATTGCCATTCAGAAAAGCGATGAAACCGGTCGTATCGACAATTTTGCCATTGCCGGCGGCCACATGGAGGGAGAGTTTTGCTCGCCCTATCCTTTTGATGATTCTGATATTTACAAAATCATTGAAGGCGCTGCTTATTCACTGCAAATGTTCCCGGATGAAAAACTGGAAAGCACCATCGACTCGCTGATTGACCTGATTTACGATGCACAGGAGGAAGATGGTTATTTGTTTACCAACCGCACAATTATGGGCGAAAACGGCCACGACTGGATTGGAAAAGAACGGTGGGAAAACGTGGACGACCTAAGCCACGAACTCTACAACCTGGGCCACTTTTACGAAGCTGCCACAGCTTACTACCAGGCTACCGGCAAACAAAAAATTCTGGATATTGCCATTAAAAGTGCCGATTTGGTTGACCGCGAATTCGGGTACGGGAAAATTGAAAACTTCCCCGGTCACCAGGAGATTGAAATCGGGCTGGTGAAACTCTACCGTGTTACCGGTGAAAAGCGCTACCTCGACCTGGCCAAATTTTTCCTCGATATCCGCGGAAAAGGAATCGGTGAAAAAACCACCTACAACCAGTCGCACCTGCCGGTAGTGGAACAAACCGAAGCGGTTGGCCACTCGGTGCGCGGAGCCTACATGTGGAGCGGCATGGCCGATGTGGCGGCGCTCACCGGCGACCAGCAATATGTTGATGCCATCAACAGTATATGGAAAGATGTGGTACATAAAAAGCTGTACATCACTGGCGGAATTGGTGCCGAGGGCGGCCACGAAGGTTTTGGCGGCCCCTACGAACTGCCCAACGGACGTGCTTACTGCGAAACCTGCGCGGCAATTGCCAACGTGTTCTGGAACCACCGCATGTTTCTGATGACCGGCGATGCCAAATACATCGACGTATTGGAGCGGTCGCTGTACAACAATGTGCTGTCGGGCGTTTCACTCAACGGCGACCATTTTTTCTACCCCAACCCGCTGGAATCGAGAGGCCAGCACGAACGCAGCGAATGGTTCGGATGCGCCTGCTGCCCGTCGAATATTTCGCGTTTTATCCCGTCAATGCCCAACTACATTTATGCACAAAACGGAAGCGACCTGTATGTAAACCTCTTTGTTCCCGGCTCCACAACGTTTGAAACGCAAAACGGAAACCTGAAACTCACACAGCAGGGCAACATGCCATGGAATGGAAATGTTACCATTGAAATTGAGCCGCAAACCACCACCAGTGCCAATCTTTTTATCCGGATTCCCGGGTGGGCTTCAGAAAATCCTGTTCCGGGCGATTTGTACTCATTTATGAATCAGCCAACCTCATCCACTGTCTTTAAGGTGAATGGCGAAACCATTTCACCGGATACTGAAAACGGATACGCTGTAATTTCCAAAGACTGGGAATCAGGTGATAAGGTAGAAATTTCATTTCCGTACGAGATAAGGAAAATAAAAGCCCACCCGAATATTGAAGACGATCGGGGAAAAATGGCATTGCAACTTGGGCCACTGGTTTACTGTGCCGAGTGGGCCGATTATGACGATCCGGATATTTTAAGCCTGGTTCTGGAAGAGAACACTGAACTTTCGTATGCCTTTCAACCGGAAAAACTGGGTGGAATAAATATGATCTCGGGTGATGCACTGGGTACAAAAACAGTAAACAGTGAAGGAGAAACAGAAACTTATCCACGTGAATTTAAAGCCATCCCCTATTATGCCTGGGCACACCGCGGAAAAGGACAAATGGCTGTATGGATTTCCACATCCGAAGAATCGGCCCTCCCCAAGCCATTGCCTTCCATCGCCTCCGAAAGTGAAGTTGAAGCTTCGTTGGAAACCAACGCGCTGCGCGGGATTAACGACCAGCTTCTGCCAGAACATTCGGTCGACAAAACCCACACGATTTACCACTGGTGGCCGGCAACAAACGAAACCCACTGGGTAGTTTACAATTTTGAAGCACCGACAACAATTTCGGAATGTGGGCTGTACTGGCTGAAAGATATTCCGCAGGGTGGCTGCGACCTGCCCGAGTGGTATAAACTGTATTACAAGCGCGGACAAAACTGGGTGGAGGTGGATGCCGAAATGCCTTACCCGCTCATGGAAGATGAATTGAACCGGGTTGTTTTTTCGCCGGTTACCACCCCGGCCATGAAGCTGGAAGTGCAGCTTTCGGAGGAATATTCCGCAGGGTTACACGAGTGGACGGTGAAGTAACCAGAAGCACCGAAAACCGGTGTTGACTTGAGGTGCAGAGGCAGGGACGGGGCTAATTGTTCATTTTCAAATTTTTCAAAGCAGAAGGACTTTGAAGCTATTTCCCCAATTTTAAAATACGAACAGCTCCACGCACAACAATCAGAAAAACGATGGTCCCCACAATCAAATCGGGATATTTCGATTGGGTGAGCAGAACCAGTATGCCGGCTGCAATTACACCGGCGTTAATTATCACATCGTTTGAAGTGAAAATCATGCTGGCCCGCATGTGCGCCCCTTTGCTTTTCGATCCCTTTCAATCCATTTGACTGATATGAAAGACGGATTTTTTTATGAAACTAACCCTCATCATCTTCGTTTCCGAAAAAATCTTCCGGATTAAATGGAATATCGTCGTCGGGATCTTTGTCGAATGGTCCCACACCCGGTGGATTGAACAGCCCCCAGCGGTCGATGATGTAGTTCCATTGGTCGAATCCGGCTACCCAGTCAATAAACAACAGGCGATACTCTTCAATCAAATCGCGCACAATATCGAAATATTCCACTTCCTCAAACCCGAACATTTCCAGCGAATGGTTGGAAACCATCAGGTCGCGGGCGGCCTTGCGGATAATGGCTGCTGCCTCCATGCGCAAGTCGTACAAATCGCCACCCTCGGCACCGGCCACTTTTGCCGTGAGCAGACTGGCATCCGCAAGTATTTGCCCTTTAACAAATTGAAGATGTTCGTTGTCTTCTGGAATTAAATCGCAAATTTTCCGGGTCATTTGATAAATCTCTTCCCCCTTTTTGTAAATGGGAAGGTCCTCCACCCGTTTTCTTCTTTCGCTATAATCCATGTTTTGTTCGCATAAACTGGTTTTAAATCGGCTGAACAGCAAATGTACAAAAAATGTAGGCTGAGTATTTTAGTAACTGCTTCTGCTAAAAAACGAAACCGGCCCTGATGGAGACCGGTTTTGTAAGGCGTGTATGTGTTAATTGTTTCTTACAAACGGAATGTATGTGTATATTTTAACATGATTGTCTGGTTTAAATACGCTGGTAATTCTGGTAATGTTTGCGATTTGTCGGCATTTCTCAGGTCGTTGAGCACCAGGTATAAATTATTTCCATCGCGCGGATTGTACCTGAGCCGAAAATTGGTCAGCAATATGTTATCAAGTTCATTGTACTGAATGAATGAACTCATCGATAATTTCGTGTTCAGCATATAAGTAGCTTTTACACGTGCGATGTTGTTTGTAAAACTTTGATGCTGGTTAGCAAAACTGACTTTATCTAATTTATAGGTTGCTGATAATTGCAAACTTGACGAGAGATTGAATTCAGGCTCAAATTCTACTGAAAATTGCTTCCCGTCATAAAAGCCCCCTCCGTCAATACTAAAGTTCGTAACAATTTTTTTTGTTCTTGGTGTGTTGAAGTGTGTCATCAGGTTCCAAAATGTATAATCTCCTGCTTCAACAAAAATGTTGTCCGGCAAATAAAAATCGTGTAACAGTCCTTCCTGGTTGTATCCCAGTGAGAGAAACATTCCGTAACCACTTTTTAAATCCATTTTAAACTGGGTGGCAATTTCCATTTGCTCAATCTTTCCATCGCCAATGCGTTTGGTCATTTCAAAATCATTCTCGAAAGAATACTTAAAAATGGGAGATTTTTCGCCCGGGAACCAGCCGTATCCCAACGTACCTCTCACTTCGTGAATATTGTTGATGAAAATAAAACCAGAACCCGGTTTAAAATTTTTACCCCAATACGCATATTTTCCCTCGTATAAAAATCCTTCTTCTGCTCTGCGCTGTAATTCGATGGAGAAAAAAGCGGGACTGGTTGAAAAAACTTCTGTATCGATTGAATTCTCCTGCGACTGAGCCAGTTTCACATCCAGGTAATCCACATCCGTCAATTTGAAAATTCCATCCAAACCATAAGCCACGTTGTAATTCCCTTCAAAATCAACGCGGGAAGTTACCATACCACCCACATAAGAATTTTCATTGATGACCTGTTTTCTAAGCCGGACCACGCCAAAATTTTCTGCCGGATTTCCATTAAATTTTGTGGTATTCATATCCAGAAACCCGATATCCCACTTTCCGAGCCGGCCCACCAACCGCACTCCACCAAGAATATCTACCGGCTCTCCGTGAGCAATGCCAATATTCCGGCTGTAAAACAGGTTTTGCGGGCCTCCCAGTTCATAACTAAAAATGCCGGAGCGCTCCTGAAAGAATAATCGCTTTTCCGGGAAAAATAGAGAATAGCGGGTTAAATTCACCTGCTCGTCATCGGCCTCAACTTGTGCAAAATCTGTGTTGACCGTAAAATCGAGTGTGAAGTTATTGTTTAAATTGTATTTCACATCGAGCCCGCCTGTAAACTCAGGATCGTTTGAACTTACATATTCATCGCCTGCTTCATTCAAATTGTAGTTTTTGGAGGTACCTCCGAGAATATAGGGTGAAATATAAACCGGATTTTTTGACTCAATCCCCTCAAATACTATTGCCCCGGCCAACGACGGTCGCAAATTAGCGCCCCGGCCATACTTGGTATCGATGGCCGGCCAGGTATCAATCTCGTTGGCATGACTGATGTTCCTGTTGATTATCAACCCCATTCGTGTAATATTGTTTACGGTTTGAAACCGTAAACTTGAAAATGGGATGCGCATTTCTAAAAGCCACGCATTTTCAGTAATCACTGTTTCAACATCCCAGTATGAGTTCCATGTATAATTTTTACTTCCTTCGGAACCTCCACCCTGCCCGTCGTTTGAAACGGAGTAATCAATTTTTAATCCTGAGGGCATGGTGAAGAAACCCAGGGCATTTTCGTTATCATCGTAAGTATCGATTAAAATTCCAAATGAGTCAGAATTTTCAGACTCTTCATCCCGCTTTTTGCTGGTTGATACCACGTTTGACATGTCGTTGTAAAACAAACGGGCCCCAATCCACAGGTAGGTATCGTCGAAAGTGATAAAAACCTCGCTTTTTTCCGATGGTGAATTACCAAATACCGGAAAGTGCATGGTGAGCGGGAATGAAGTGCCAGGTTCCCACGCAGGTTCTGCCGGTATCCCGTCAAATTCAATTTCCGATTTTAACGGTTCAATTTTTATTTCATTTTGGGCGAACCCCATTATTGAAATTAAAGTTCCAAGTAAAACAAAGGTTAATCGGGAAATGGTTTTTTTTCTCATATATTAAAGTTTACAAGTTGATTTGGATTTTTGTTCAATCTTTTAAAAGTGGTCACATTTTATAAAGTAATAAAATAATCAACACTGTGGCTGCTCCGCCGGCAGCAAGTGTAATTCCCCGGCGAAACAAACCGGTTCCTGATTTAAACATCCATAATGAGGAAATGGCCATAAAAAACAGCAGAATACCATAAATTATTCCAAGCCAGTGCAACGGACTACGGGTGGATGTTTTGTGCAAACTGTTGATTTTACTCAGCCACTGGGGAAGTTCAGTACTGGTGTATTCAACCACTCCGGTTGACTTATTGTAGGAGCCATTGTTAAAAACAATCCTATTTTCGTCGGTACGCACAATTTCGAAATTACGCATCCGCAATGTTCTTCCAAGGTCTTCCGGTTCCATGTTGGGTTCAACGGTAAGGGTAATTTGCCGCTCTTTTTTCAAAAATCCGGTGTCGCGGTAAATCAGCAAAATGCCGCTGAGGCTGTAAATGATTGTCAGGCCAATCAAAATAAATCCAATATCGCGGTGCAGCGAGCGCATGATTCGGGTAAATCTGTTGTTCCCGTTTTTATTCCTTCTTTCCGTTTTCATTTAATCTTTTTTAATGTTGAACTTCCATTCTTTTGTTCTTTTTGATGGATTCATTCGCTGAAAGTTCAGTTTTGGGATTGAAGCCGACAAAACAGGAGGTGAAATGTCTGGAAAAAGGATTGAATTGCTGAAAGCTGAAATGGATTAAACTATCTTCCGGAGAACCATTCGTTAAATTCCGAAACTTTGGTTCGGCTCACCAGAATTTTTTCGTGAATTGGGATTTTCAGGTTGATCGACAGCCGGCTGCCAAACCAGAAATCCACATCTTTTATGGCTTTTTTTGCAACGATAAACTGCCGGTTGGCGCGGTAGAAATCATCCGGGTTGAGTTTGGTCGTAATTTCATCCAGCGTAAAATCGAGCGGATAACTTTTCTCTTCAAGGGTTTTGGCTGTAACTTTTCCCGAATCGATATAAAAACAGGCTATATCGCTTGCCGCCACCGGAACCATTTTGCTGCCTTTCAGTGGAATTAAAAAATGGGTTTGGTACGTTTTTCTTACTTTCATCGATGCCAGCAGTTGCTGAATCTGGTCCGGCAACTGACCGGGCGAAGTCAGCCGGCTGAGTTTTGAAAGCGCTTTTTCAACCGCCACTTTCGTGATGGGCTTCAGCAGGTAATCGATGCTGTTTACCTTAAATGCTTCCAAAGCGTATTCGTCGTAAGCAGTGGTGAAAATTACCGGGCACAGAATATCCACATGTTCAAAAATTTTAAAAGCACTGCCGTCGGCAATGTGAATATCCATAAAAACGAGGTCGGGCTGAGGATTTGTCTCCAGCCATTTTACGGTTGATTTGATGCTGTCGGTAATTTCAACCACATCAATTTTACCAGTTGCATTCAAAATATTTACCAATTGCCGGGCCGCCGGCTTTTCGTCTTCTACAATCAGTGCTTTCATTTTTTAGGTTTTAAGAAGGGCACTTCCACTGAAAATTCATTCTCATTCCGGCTGATTTCAATGTCTTTTTCGCCTAAAATACGCAACAGTTTCGACAAGTTGGTCAATCCAATGCCGGTACCTTCCTCCGGTGTCATTTTTTGCTGAATTATGTTTTTCACCAGCAGTCCGGTTTCTGTAGTTTCAATGTGAATTGTAAGTGGAAAATCCTTGCTTATTTCGTTGTGTTTCACTGCATTTTCAACCAGGGTTTGAATGGTTAGGGGCGGCAACAGCAGGTTTTTGGTTCCTTCTTTAATTTTCATGGACACCCGAAGGTTTTCATCGTACCGAATTTTTAAAAGGAAAATATACGATTCGGTGAATTCCAGTTCCTCGGCCAGGGTAACCGTCTGTTTGCGGTTTCTTTTCAGGGTGTAGCGTAGAACCTGCGACAGGTGGTTCACATATTGTTTGGCTACCCCCGGCGAATCGTCGATTAATGTTTTCAGAGCCGTTAACGAATTGAACAGGAAATGGGGGCTCAACTGGTTTTTTAGCGATTCGAACTGGCTTTGGAGACTTTCGTTGCGCAGCTTTTCGTTTTCCAGTTCCATGTGCTTTTTCAGGCGGAGTAAGTGAATAATAATCAATGAAATATAAGCAATAGCGGCTCCGAAATAGTTGCGCGAAAAAAGTTCTTCGGTATGTCTGTACAGGTTAATGTTGAAATGAAAAACATTTCTCAGGCCCAGAAAAGCAAACAGCAGCACAGTTATCGCAACAAAAGTGACAACCAGTGAAATAACCGTTTTTTTCAGGTTGATTTTCTTTCTAACATCAAAAGGCGAAATTAAAAAGTAGTTCATGAAAAAAACGACGGTTGCAACAACAAAAGTGGTGAAAAATTCATAAACAAAAAAAGGAAAGGTGAAGTAGTCGTCACGGTGCCTGTGCCCCTGTTCAAACAGCACGGTGGTCATCAGTGAGAAATGGATGGTCAGGCTGATAACCAGCGAGAGGATAAGGGCAGTTCTGATATAATTTGCCGGGATACTTTTTCTCATAACAACCAAAGATACAAATAGCAACGTTTGAATGGGACGGAAAAGACCTGAAATGGCAAAAACAGGCTTTCGGCTGTCGAAACTCAAAGTTAAAATTCAGCTTATCACAGATTTTCATGTAAGCCAGCCTACCCTAAGAGACTGTAAAAAAATAAATTAATCATTTAATAATGTTTTTTGACTAATTGTATAATTCCATTCTCCATGAAGAAACGGTCGTGATAATACGTGCTTTTCAGAAATGTGCTCACCAGGTTTTTATGAAATTCTTCCGATTCGGTTTCGCTGATGTGACCAAGTAGTTGCTTCAGGTTTAGTTTGAATAGTTCGATCTGATTTCGGTTGGGTTTGGTTTTCAGCCAGGCCTTGTTGAGCGCTTTTTTGCAACTCTTTAATTTTTTGTGGGGAGTACTGGATTCGAACCAGTGACCCCCTGGGTGTAAACCAGGTGCTCTGAACCAACTGAGCTAACCCCCCGAAATATAATGTATACTCTGAACGCGCCCCCTTTCGGAAAGGCGCTGCAAATATAAAACGTATTTTCAGTTCTGCAAAAATAATTCACAAAATTTCGGCAACAATAAATGTACTCCCGCCCACAAAAATAAAATCATCTTTTCCGGCACTCTTTTTAGCCTCGTTGTAAGCATCATTAACATCAGAAAAAACCTGTCCTTTCAACCCAAATTCAGCAGCATATTTTGCCAGAATATTTTCATCGAGGCCACGCGGGATGTTCGCTTTAGTGAAATAGTACACTGCATTTTGAGGCAGCAGTTTCAAAATTTTCTCCGGTTCCTTGTCGCTCACCATCCCAAAAACAACATGCAGTTTCTTATATGGCGTTTGTGCTATCTGCTTCACAATTTCAGTTAGTCCATCGGCATTGTGCGCGGTGTCGCAAACAATTCGCGGATTGGCCCCCAAAACCTGCCAGCGGCCCAGTAATCCGGTAAGTTTACTGACTTCAGCCAACCCCGTTTCAATATTTTCCTGTGGAATATCCCAGCCTTTGGTTTTCAGTAACTCCAGCGTTTTTAATACCGCCGGCAAATTCTTTTGCTGATAAGCACCTTTCAAACCCAGTTTCAATTGCCGGTAAATCTGTTTCCCGTTTTTTTCAACTGCCAATAGCTGATTCCCTTCAAAATCATTCATGGCATAAGAAACTAAATATTCACTGTCGGCAAAATACAGGGGAGCTTTTTGTTCAGCAGCCTTTTTAGTAAAAACCTGCCGTGTTTCCTTCTGAGTAGTTCCGACAACAACCGGGATTTTGTTTTTAATGATGCCGGCCTTTTCTTTTGCAATCGCTTCAAGTGAATCGCCGAGCAATGCAGTATGATCCATCCCAATATTTGTAATAATGCTAACTTCCGGGGTGATGATATTAGTGGAGTCGAGCCGGCCCCCCAACCCTACTTCCACAATGGCAATGTCAACCTTGCTACGCGCAAAATAGTCGAATGCCAGGGCAACGGTAAGTTCGAAAAAAGAGGGCTTAATTTTCCACAGCTCATTGTTAGCTTTATAATTTTCAACCCAGCCAATTACCTCCTTTTCAGGAATCATTTCCCCGTCAATACGAATTCTTTCCCTGAAATCTTTTAAATGAGGCGATGTGTAAAGTCCGGTTTTATAACCTGCCGACTGTAAAATGGCAGCCAGCATGTGCGAAACCGATCCTTTTCCGTTGGTTCCCGCAACATGTATTGTTTTAAAACGCCGGTGCGGGTTCGCGTAAAAATTATCGAGCTGCAAAGTATTATCGAGATCGTTTTTGTAAGCCGCCGGCCCTACCCGTTGATACATGGGCAAACGGGAAAACAAATAATCAAGTGTTTCAGAATAATTCAAAATCAGAAATATTTATTAACCGCTACAAGTTTATTAAAAAATGAAATGTGCCTCAACAAATATTTTGAATTTATCTACATTTAGGAAATTCAAATCTACCACTATGTTGAGCAAAACCAGTAAAAGTAAAATTTTCATTCTCGACACGAATGTCATTTTACACGATCACACCTGTATTTACCAGTTTCAGGATAACGACATTATCCTTCCGATAACCGTACTGGAGGAACTGGATAAATTCAAAAGGGGAAACGACCTGATTAATTACCAGGCAAGGGAATTTGTGCGCGTCCTCGACGAGATTGTGGGCGACGAACTTTTTAACGGCGGCAAATCGCTGGGAAAAGGAAAGGGCAAACTGCGTATTGAAACCGGCAAACCGTTTTCGGAGGCCATGAAAACGTCGTTCCGCGAAGATATTCCGGACCACCGCATTCTGGCTATTGCCGACTACACCTCGAAAGCGTACCAAAACCGAAAAACAATTTTGGTGAGCAAGGACATCAACCTGCGCATGAAAGCCAAATCGCTCGGTATTAAAGCTGAGGATTACAAAACCGACCAGGTGACCGATGAAAATGTGCTGGACAAAACCATCACCACATTTGAAAATTTCGATGATAATTTAATTGAACAGTTATACGAACAAAGTTCGGTTCCCGTTGAAAAATTCAAAGAAATTAAGCCCGAAGCCAATGAATGTTTCATTTTTAAAGGTAACAATTCAAGTGTGCTGGCCAGGTACGACTCCAAAGACAAACGCATCAAGCGGGTGGAAAAGAAACCGGCTTACGGCATAAAACCACGAAACGCCGAGCAAACTTTCAGCCTGAATGTTTTAATGGACCCGGACATTCAGTTGGTAGCACTTACCGGAAAAGCAGGTACCGGGAAAACACTGCTGGCCCTTGCAGCAGCAATCGAGATGCATAAATCGTTCGACCAGATTTTACTGGCCCGCCCAATTGTGGCCCTCAGTAACCGCGACCTGGGATTTTTACCCGGCGATGCTTCCGAAAAAATCAATCCGTACATGCAACCGCTGTTCGACAATCTTTCGGTAATAAAACATGCTTTTAACCCGCGCAGCCAGGAGTACCTGAAAATTGAAGAGCTGCAAAAAGATGAAAAGCTTGTAATTACCCCGCTGGCTTATATTCGCGGTCGAAGTTTGTCCAATTCGTTTTTTATTATCGATGAAGCCCAAAACCTGACGCCACACGAAATTAAAACCATAATTACACGCGCAGGAGAAGGGACAAAAATGATATTTACAGGCGACTTGCAGCAAATCGATTCACCTTATCTCGACATGAAATCGAACGGCCTTTCCTACATGGTCGATCACATGAAGAACCAGGAACTTTTTGCCCACATCAACCTGGTAAAAGGCGAACGGAGCTACCTGGCAGAGCTGGCCAGTAACCTGCTTTAAAAGCCTCCCCCTCCAATGGAGGGAAATTTGAGATGCATTAAAGACAACAATTAAAGTATTTGCAGATAGTGGCTTTTTTCTAACTTTGCATTTTTATTTAGACTGAATATAAATGCGATATAAAGGGAAAAAAGCTGCTTTTTATACACTGGGATGCAAACTCAATTTCAGCGAAACCTCCTCAATTGCAGGAACTTTCACCGAGGAAGGTTTTGAGCGTGTTGACTTTGATGAAAAGGCAGATGTTTATGTAGTCAATACCTGCTCGGTGACCAACCAGGGCGACAAATCGAGCCGAAATATCATTCGCCAGGCAACAAAAAAAAATCCGGATGCGATGGTGATTGTTGTGGGCTGCTACTCGCAGTTAAAGCCTGATGAAATTGGCCAGATAAAAGGTGTTGACCTCGTACTTGGCACACAGGAAAAATTTAAAATTCCTGAATACCTCGGAAATCTGCATAAGAAAAAGACTACCGAAGTACGGACCACCCGCCTGCCTGACATTAAAAGCTACCATCAGGCCTTTTCGTGGGGCGACCGCACCCGCAGTTTCCTGAAAGTTCAGGATGGATGTGACTACTATTGCTCGTTCTGCACCATTCCATACGCCCGCGGCCGTAGCCGGAACGACTCCGTTAAAAACACTGTAAAAGAAGCACATAAAGCCGTAGCAAAGGGTTTTAAAGAAATTGTTTTAACCGGTGTTAATATTGGCGACTTCGGAAAATCGACCGGCGAAAATTTCCTCGATTTATTAAAAGCACTGGAGCAAACCGAAGGCCTCGAACGTTTGAGGCTGGGCTCCATCGAACCCAACCTGCTAAAAGATGATATTATTGAATTAGTAGCGGGTTCAAAAGTTCTGATGCCACATTTTCATATTCCGCTACAATCGGGTTCCGACGAAGTTTTATCGCTGATGAAACGCAGGTACTCCACAAAATTATTCAAACACCGGATTGAACTCATCCGCCAACTGGTGCCCCACGCTTTTATTGGCGTTGACGTGATTGCCGGCACCAACGGCGAAACGGAGACGCTTTTCCAGGAATCGTACGATTTTATTAACGGGCTCGAAATTTCGCAGCTTCACGCATTTACCTACTCTGAACGAAGCGGAACCCAGGCGCTCAAAATCCCGTGGAAAGTGGATGTGGAAGACCGCAAACGCCGAACGCAGATGTACATCAACCTGTCGGAGAAAAAACTGCGCAGTTTCTACCAAAAACATTTGGGAAGTGAGCAAACCGTTTTATTCGAAGCACAGAAAAATGGTGAATCGATGAGCGGATTCACTGAAAATTACATTAAAGTGGAAACGTCTTTTAACGAAAAATTAATCAACCAGTTAGAAAGGGTGAAACTGAAATCAATTATTCCGAACGGCCATGTGGAAATTGAAATGACTTGATATTTTTGAAAACATCTGTAGAAATCTAAATAAGAATCTCCCGCTGATTGCGCTGATTTCTGCAGAAATCAAAAAAAATCAGCGCTTATCTGCGAAATCTGCGGGAAGTCAGAAAGATAGTCATTGTCTGAGTACACAAACGCACAGTAATTTCATTTTTAAAAGTCTTGCATTGTTACTATATTTGTACATGAATACGTACAAATTTTTACAATCATGATAACAACAACACTTTCCGATTTCAGAAAAGAAATTAAACGATACCTCGACAGCGTAACCGAGAACTTTGAAACGCTGATTATTAATCGGGGTAAAGATTCAGGAGTTGTCATCATGTCGCTTGACGAATACAACTCACTGCGTGCCACCCAGCATGAACTTTCATCCCGAAAAAATGAACAACGGCTGGATGCTGCCATCGAAAAATACAGGAAAGGAGATTTCATCCAGAAAGATTTGATTGAACCTTAAAGTTTGCCCCATGAAATATATTTTTGTCGATGAATCGTGGGAAGATTACCTCTACTGGCAACGAAACAATAAACAAATACTTAAGAGAATCAACCAATTACTAAAAGACATTGCAAGAAATCCGTTTTCCGGTCTGGGAAAACCAGAACCTTTAAAATATAAATACAAAGGTTTCTGGTCCAGAAGAATCGACAACGAACACCGCCTGATTTACCAGGTAAAAGAAGATAAAATTTTCATCGCCAAATGCCGGTTTCATTACGACTAAAATCAATAATTATGACAGACATAACCGATTACAAATCATTGTGTGAACAGGTTCAGCTAATTGCCCGCGAAACAGGAAATTTTATCCGCGGGGAACGAACAAAAATTTCTGAAAAAGATGTGGAGTTGAAAAGTGCGGCCAGCCTGGTCACTTATGTTGACAAGACAGCCGAATCGCGCATTGTTTCGGCTCTAAAGGAACTCATCCCCGAAAGCGGATTTGTGGCAGAAGAAGGTACCGCTTCAGAGGCCGGCGAAAAATTTTTGTGGTTCGTAGATCCGCTGGACGGCACCACCAATTACATACACGGAATTTCGCCGCACTCGGTAAGTATTGCCTTAAAGGAAGGCGACGAGCTGGTGTTGGGAGTGGTTTATGAAATCGGCCTCGATGAACTATTTTATGCATGGAAAGACAGTCCGGCTTATTTGAACGGGGGAAAAATAGGGGTTAACACGGCTTCGGAACCGGAAGACACATTAATTGGCACCGGTTTTCCCTATTACGACTTCGAGCGGGTGGATGACTACATTGCCGCCATGAAACACCTCATGAAAAATACCCGCGGGTTGCGCCGCCTGGGCTCGGCTGCCGTCGATCTTTGTTACGTGGCGGCAGGCCGCTTCGATGCTTTTTTTGAACATGCCCTGCACGCCTGGGATGTGGCAGCCGGAGTTTTCATTTTACAGCAGGCCGGCGGAAAAGTTTCCGATTTTAACGGAGGCGACAACTGGCTGTTTGGCGGTGAAATTGTCGCAGCAAGCGAAAACTTCTATCCTGCATTCTATAAAATCATTCATAAATATTTGGGTGAAAAGAAGTAAAATACACTTTCTTATGTGCATTATAAAGCACTTTAAACTCCTGCCATATCTTAATGGCCTGAATTAACTGCACATTTCGCCAGAATTCGTAAATTGCAGCACAAATAAATCGCATCTTATGGCCGAAAAAGAAATTACCTTGCTGAAAGAACAAATCGCCCGGCTCGACGACAAAAAGTTTGACCTGGAGGCCTGGAAAAACCGCACCATCATTTTTTTGGAACGCATTTTTGGTAAAGAGAATTCCAAAATAAAAATGATTCAGAACCTTCATTACGATTACTCGAGCTGGAGCCTGCGCGATACTTTTGCTGGCGGTTCGGCCAAAGACAAAGACCCGGTGAGGATTCAGGCCAAAGAAATCCTGGATGCAGTAATATCGGAACTCGAAAACCTGGGGCTCCCGCAGCAAAAACACGAAAAATTAAAAATTAAAGAATTGCTTGAAGATGAACTGACCGGCAGACAATCAAAAGAACTGGAAACCATTTTAAAATCAGGAGAACAGGAGAAAGAAGAAAAAATACAGGAAATTCTGGAAGGCCTCGAGAAGGAAAATCTCGCATCCATTATTTCAAAACTGCTCACTTCCTAACGCAAAAAACTATGCCCGACAACAAAAAGGTTGCCATTGTAATCCTTAACTGGAATGGTGAAAAATTATTCGGCACCTTCCTGCCATCGGTTATTCTGAATTCGAAATCTCCAAACATCGAGGTTTATGTGGCTGACAACGCGTCAACCGACAACTCTGTCAACCATTTAAAAACCAATTTTCCATCCGTTAAAATTATTGTTCTCGATAAAAATTACGGTTTTGCCGAAGGTTATAACCAGGCGTTAAAACAGGTGAATGCCGATTATTATATTTTACTCAACTCCGACGTGGAAGTAACGCCCAACTGGCTGGAGACAGGAATTGAACTGCTTGAAAAAGACAAAAATACTGCAGTTGTTCAACCCAAAATATTAAGCTACAGAAAACCGCACAAATTTGAATATGCCGGTGCAGCCGGCGGATTTATCGACATCTTCGGGTATCCGTTTTGCCGTGGCCGGATCCTGAACCGGACAGAACCCGATTTAGGCCAGTTTAACAAACCTGCGCCAATATTTTGGGCCAGCGGTGCCTGTATGTTTATAAAATCAGAAGCTTACTGGAAAGCTGGCGGTTTCGATGGTGATTTCTGGGCACACATGGAAGAGATTGATTTGTGCTGGCGGTTGAAAAACCAGGGCTTCAAAATTATGTACCAGCCTGCAAGCGTGGTTTTTCACCTGGGGGGCGGCACTTTGTCGTATGACAGCCCCCAAAAGGTTTACCTCAATTTTCGCAACAACTTATTTATGCTGTACAAAAACCTTCCGCCAACATGGTTCCACCGCATTTTACTTACCCGGATGGTGCTGGATGGCGTGGCTGCTGTTAAATTCATTTTTGGATTCCATTTCCAAAGTTTTTGGGCAGTTGTTAAAGCGCATGCTTCTTTTTACCGGAACTTAAGGTCACTTATCAGAAAAAGAAAAGAATTAAAATCACTTATCCGGGAAGAGGACCACAATGAAATTTATCCTCACAGCATCATGTGGAAATTTTTCATTCAGAAAAAAAGGAAGTTCTCCGAGTTGAATTTTAACCCGGGAAAATGAACCGATAATCATGGCATCGAGGTACACCACGAGCTGGTTGCTGATAACGTCGATCACTTATTGTAAGTTTCAGGAGACTTTAGCATTTGTCGGGATAAACTTACAAAAGTAACCGGTTGTATCCAATCCCTTTTTCATACAAGAGGATAACTATATCGTTGCTGTTCTTCATTTTGAATATTAAACATTGCGTACTCAGCGCCCATTCCCCACCATTCAATACAGGGGAAGTCCCCCACGCTTCCCTTTTTGTCCGGCGACGGTTTCACTAAAAAATAACGGCCTCCTTTTTATTTGAAAAATATAATTTATGCTTACTTTTAAGCCACTAAAAACCAAAACATTGATTACACAGGGCAACATAAGGCGGAGAAGAAGATTTTTTAAACACCGGGGAATTCCCGTCAAACTGCCGTTTAACAGGCATTTCTCCATGCAACCATCAAAAACCGGTTTGATGATGTGGAAATATAAAAGACAGGAAGGTGACAATATTTCCGGCGTGAAAGAATATTGTATCGTTTGGGAAGACAGACAACCTGCAAGGTTGAATGAAGAAAAAAGAACCAAAAATGAACTAAATTAAACCAATCAAAATAATATGACTGCTTCGATGAAGATTTTGTTTTGCCCACGCACTTTTGCCCTAAGGGGCAATTGGGAAAGCCAACGCACATTGCACACATTTGCAAATCGCACGAGCCGATCCACAGACCAAAATTTGCAAAAGAGTGCAATTTTTACCAACGCACTAAAAGCATCGATACAGCCTTGACACACACTAACATGAAGGAATACATTAATCAGATATTTAAATTTTTACTTCAAATCGTTCAAACGAAACGAAAACGAAATCTTTACAAATCTAACAGTACAACGACTGATTTTGAGGTTACTAAATGTGAGACTAAGAGTCAAAAAACTAGTAGTGACCCAAATTCAAATTATCATGAAGAAATTAAAACCATTGAAAAAAATAGTACTTCTGATACAGTATTAGAACAACCACCAATTGAAGTTGAAAAAAATAAAAATGAGGAAATACAAAATGATTTAACACATCAAAACAAAAATGACAATGATGTTACAACTGATACTGTCGTTAATGAACCTGAAAGCAAATATGATTCAGAAGATGGTGAAGTTGAAACGAAAGTCTTAGATGAAAATGATATAGAAGAAACCAACAAAACCAGCATCAAAGAGAAATCAGCTACTGAAACAACAGGTAGAAGAAAATCAACATCATTAAAAAAAGATTCATCTACAAAGAAAAGTGTTCATAAAACGAAACCTCAATTTATTTCAAATGATACAGATGCAGAAGATAAACAGTTATCAGCACCCTTAAAAAAGCGTAGAACAACATGCGAAAATGTGATTAATGAGGATATAGACGAATTGCTTCAAAAAATAAACAGAATATTCAACGAACATAAATTGTTAGGAAACTTCGATTTTACTGAAGATGAGTACTCTGAGTTACTTGAAAACGTTGGGCTGTTGTGTAATTCTCTTCTTAACTATGGTAACGTATTTGAAGACAAACACCATAAACTGATATTCGCCACTCTTGTCGAAATTGCAAAACGATGGAAAGACTCTGATGATGAAGACGACGCTGAAGAGAAGAGTCGTGTTTTGGGTTATATATCTAAACATTTAATAAATGAGGATAAAATCAACCAAAAATTAAATCAAGCTTTTACAGAAGTTATATCGCAGTTGGGAAAACAATCACATCCAATTGTTTCGAAAAGTAAAAAGTACTATTCAAACC
>NZ_JBSQIC010000064.1:0-21871 GCF_055108615.1 Tangfeifania sp.
TGCGGTAAACCAACCAATTCAGAATACGGTAGCTTACCACATTCGCACCGGCGGCCACGATGTTACCGATTACGACTGGAAACAGTATATAAAATGGGCAAAAGAACAGTTATTAGTAGAATAGTTATTGAATAAGTCTGCGCCCCAGCGGGGCAGTTTAATATAACCCAACGGCAACGCCTTGGGGAAGAAGAAGTGAAAAAGAGCAGAATTTATCGCCCTGAAAGGGCAGGTTAACATTGAAAAAACAAAATACGAACAAATAGAAACTTATTATCATGAAAAATTTCATCTTCCTTTTTTTAATTCTTTTTGCTGCCGCATCATGCAACAATGAGCCCAAAACCATCAGCCTGTTTAACGGAACCGATTTGTCCGGCTGGCATGTGGATGTTCCTGCAATGGACAACGATCCGGAGGCCATCAACCCGTTTATAGTTCGCGATGGAATGCTGGTGAGCCTGGGAACACCCGGCGGACACCTGATTACCGATTCAGTTTTTCAGGATTACCGCCTTGAAGTGGAATACCGCTTTGCCGGTGAACCCGGAAATTGCGGGGTTTTGGTTCATGCATCCACTCCACGTGCGCTGTATGATATGTTTCCAAAATCGATTGAAGTGCAGATGATGCATGAAAATGCAGGTGATTTTTGGTGTATTGTGGAAGACATTACCGTGCCCGACATGGAAGAACGCCGCGGCCCCAAAGAAGAGTGGGGAATTACCGAGGGGAAAGCCCGTCGTATTAAAAATTTAACTGATGATTCTGAAAATCCGGTGGGAGAGTGGAACAACATGATTATTGAATGCGTTGACGACGAAATTAAAGTTTGGGTAAACGGCGATTTAGTAAATTATGGCTACGATTGTACCGCCACAAAAGGCCAGATTGCTGTTCAGGCAGAAGGCTCCGAAGTAGAATTCCGGAACCTGGAGCTGACACATATCGATGAAATTACGGAATCAGATGTGGCACCAGTCGATTAAACCGAAAAGAATTCGCAAAAATTCAACCTGTATAATTTTTTTCATATAAACCTAAAACCAATGAAGAACCTGATTATTTTTTTGTTTGCCCTTGTATTTTTTTCATGCGAAAGTGATTCCCGGCCAAATGAAATTCAAGTTGAAGGAGAGTTAAAAAAATGGCATAAAGTAACGTTGAATATTCCCGGGCCCGATGTCGCTGAGTGGGATAAAAAAAATCCTTTTCTCGATTATAAGTTGGATGTAACTTTTACCAACGGCGAAAAATCCTACACCGTTCCCGGTTTTTATGCAGCCGATGGAAATGCAGCGGAAACTTCAGCAGATGCCGGAAATATTTGGAAAGTCCGTTTCAGGCCCGATGAACCCGGCGAATGGAAATACAAAATTAAGTTCAGAAAGGGGAAAGATATTGTAGTGAAGGAGGATGAAAATTATGGAGAACCTGTGGATTTACCCGATGGCAGCGAGGGAACTTTTACCATTGAAGCATCGGATAAAACAGGAAAGGATTTTCGTGCAAAAGGGCGGATTGTTAACGGAGGGAAAGGCTATTTCAAATTTCAGGATTCCGAAGAGATATGGATAAAAAACGGTGCCGACAGCCCGGAAAATTTTTTGGCCTATGCCGGTTTTGATCAAACTTCGCGTTTCAGCCTGAAATCTGAAGTGCGCGAAGGGGAAGCCGATCCCAAAGAAAGTCTTCATAAATACGAAACGCATGTTTCAGACTGGAATGCAGGCGATCCGGTATGGCAGAACGGAAAAGGGAAAGGCATCATTGGCGCGCTGAATTACCTGAATTCTGTCGGGGTGAATTCGGTTTACATGCTCACCATGAATATTCTGGGCGATGGAAAAGACGTTTGGCCCTACACCGCTCACAATGAGCGCTACCGGTTCGACTGCAGCAAACTCGACCAGTGGGAGATTGTTTTCGACCACATGGACAGCCTGGGTATGATGCAGCATTTTGTGTTGCAGGAAACCGAAAATGAGTGCCTGCTCGACATGGGCTATACCGATGTGCAGCGAAAAGTTTATTTGCGGGAATTGATTGCCCGTTTCGGACATCATCCGGCGGTTACCTGGAACATGGGAGAAGAAAACGGTCCTACTGACTGGTCGCCCATTGGCCAAACACATGAACAAAAAGTAGCAATGGCCAATTACCTGAAAACAACAAATCCGTATCCAAATATTGTTGTGGTGCACACCCATTCAAACGATTCTCACCAGGATGAATACCTCGGGCCTTTCCTGGGATTTGAGAATCTCGACGGGCCGTCCATGCAAATAGGGAACCCGATGAAAGTACACCAGCGAATCAAGAAATGGGTGAGTGAATCGGAAGAAGCCGGAAAACGGTGGCTGGTAAACCTCGATGAAATCGGACCGGCTTTTAAAGGAGTGATGCCCGATTCACACAACGCCGATCATGATACGGTTCGGCAACATTGTCTTTGGGGAGCCCTGATGGCAGGCGGTGCAGGCGTGGAGTGGTATTTTGGATACCGCTTTTCTCACAACGATTTGAGCCTCGAAGATTTCAGGAGCCGTCATAACTGGTGGAAACAATCTGCAATTGCTACCAACTTCTTTAAAAAACTGCCGGTTGAATCAATGAAAAATACGGATGACTTGATTAATGTTGAAGGCGGATACTGCTTTTCGAATCCAGGTGAAATTTATGTGGTTTATCTTCCTTCTGCTGAAACAAATTGCAGTATAAAAATTGATTCAGAAAAATCTTTTACTGTTAAATGGTTTAATCCGCGCAAAGGCGGAGAACTTATGAATGGAACTGTTTCAACGGTTCAGGGTAACGGAAATGTTGACCTGGGAAAACCTCCTGTTGATTCGGGAAAAGATTGGGTTGCAGTTGTCAGGTAATACATTTTTTGATATTGCGAAGATCCCTCCGGGTGCTTTTATGAATGTTTTTATTCGAAAGTGAGGGCGCGAGGGGCCTCAGGCTGAAAGCTGTAAAAATTCTTTTTGTACTGCTCTTCAACAATAAAACCTGTAAAACTCATGTCGGAAGGAGGAAACGGATAAAATGCCAACCGAAGCTGGAATGTTTTAAAAACCAGGTTTTCGTTGTGAAGCCTTACGCCAAAACCGAGGCCGCTGTAATAATTTTCATTGAAAATAATGTGTTTGTTTGAGCCGATTATGCCCACATCAGCAAATCCGTAAAGCGCAATATTGAACTTGTAAAACTGCCGGCGCAAAAAAAGTACATATTCCAAATCCATGCTCAGCCGTTGTTTGCCAACAGCCTTTCTGCTTGAAAAACCCCGGATGTGGCTGTTTCTTGATAATGAAAGGTTTTCAATTTCAAACCTTCTTAGCCCCAGTAAGTAATTGGCACGGACAAACAACCGGAACCGTTTGCGTCCGGCATTTACCTGTCTCGAAATAAAATTCACACTCCCCTGAATTTGCCCCTGCTCGTAATCTTTATTTTTAAAATACCCGCCAATTCCCCCGGCAAGATACAGGTATCCTTTACGGTTCGCCAGCAAATTCCCATTGGAAAGGTAAAGGTGTGCATAATGCCGGTTGCCAAATTCATTGGCATCGAAACCATAAACAATTTCATTTTTAAAACCCTCGGGAATGTCTTCTGTAACGCCATAGCTGTAAACCAACTGGTCCTGAATAAATCGCCGTTGGGTAAATGTAATGCCGGCAAGATAAAATGTGCAGTTGGAAAAATACTGGTTGTTTTCGGGGGCTGGAATGGGACGCTGGAAGTAGGTTTGGTTGTAAACTGCCGCCGATAAAACCACTTGCGAATTTTGGTAATCATCGGGTTTTATCTGAAAACTTCTTCCTGCCCATGCACTCTTGAAAGACAAATCCATTGGAATGGCGGTTTTGATGGGATCGTCATCAAAAATCCTGTTCGTTCTGTACATCCTGAGTGCTGAGCCACCATATCCCCATTTAATTGAGGGAGTTATAAAAGGTTTATCAATAATAAATGAAAAACCTTCCCGCTCGTATGTATTCATGTAACCTGCCGAAATATCGATAAATTTCCCGCGGATGTTATTTATTTTATAAAAGGTTTCAAGCCCGGCATAGGGCTCACGGTTTAAATTACCAACAAAGCTGAATGAAATTTCGTGGCCGACACCAAAAATATTTTGATTGTAGATTTCGAGGGCAGCGGCTTCCCCTCCGTCAACCCCACCGGAAACTCCTAAGGAAAACCTGTCTTTTGTTAAAACATGCACACTAACCAGTCCTTTGTAAATGCTGTCTTGTTCAATAAGCAGTTTAACATCCTGAATGTAGGGAAGTGAGCGAATTATACGCTCATTTTCGTACATGAGATTCGGATCCAGGGAATCGCCAATTTTAAAAAGCAGCAATTTCTCAATAGTCTTTAAATTCGATTTGGAATGCAAAGTATTGGCGGTCTTTTCAATAAAGCTTTTCGCTGTGCGGGCGGTATCTTCAAAAGTAGGCCCAAACACTTCCAGAGGGGTAATGGTAATGTCGGAAATTAATTTTCCTTCAAACTGACTGTAATATTCAAGTGCAAGGGCTTCTTTATCTACATAAGGGTGAGGTGGCAAAATTAAAAAATCATAAATCCGGCTGATTATTTTGCTTTGCTTGGCCTTGTATTCCAGGCTGTCGTAAAATTGCTCATATTTTTTTTCTCTGTCAGTTGAATTGGGGATTGTATCATTTTGGACTGGCTGTGCTTTCCCCCGAAATGAAATAAGCAACAAGAACAAAATAATATAATTTGTTGTGTTGTTTATGAGTTGTTTGCTCATTTTCATTCTCATCCCCCCGCTTTGCTATCTTGTTAAAATTACTCGTAGTATTTAATTCAGAAAAATAATGAATTTATAGATCATTGCCTGAAATACAAGGTGTTAAAATTAGTTAAAGTGTCTTGCGTTGTGTTACTGTCTCTTTAAGAACATATTAGAGTTTATTTTCCTTTCGTTTTATTTGACGGGAAAAATACTACTTAATTTTATAATTTTGCCGTGTGAAGAAACTTCGTGAGATATACAAAAGAAATATATACGGGGTGATGGGCACCCTTATATTTCATATTCTGTTATTTTCTGCTTTCCTCCTGGCCGAAGTGGAAATGAAGGGAACTGTTCAGGAAGAAGAACTGTTGATTGAATTCCCCGAAGAACTCATCAGTGAACCTGAGGTTTTGGAGGAAGAAGAGCTGCCCGACCAGGGTGAACCGATGCCGAACGATCCTTCATCACAGCTTTCTCAAAACCAAAGCAACAGAACAAATATTGCCTCCAAGCAAATTATGGAAAGCGAAGATTTTTTTGACGAAGATTATACCCGTGAAGTGGAAGCTGCTCGTCAGCTCTCGCAGAATGTGAGAAATCAGTTGTCAAAAGAAACGGTCAAACTTGAAGATATCGAGATGCCGGTTGAAACCACTGAAGGGATGGAACGCGATTCAATAAAAAATGTGATTTATACCGGCGAAAGCAACATAACTTATTACCTCGAAAACAGGTACCATTTGAGTTTGCCCATACCTGTTTACCTTGCCCAGGGAGGAGGAAAAGTTGTGGTTGATATTGCAGTTGACCGGCAGGGAAGGGTAGTGGAGGCCGAACCGCAAAATAATCCTGCCATTCGCGACGAACAAATTTTTTTGTATGCAAAGGCCGCTGCTTCGCGTACTGTTTTTAATGCCGACCCGCAAGCGCCTGAACTGCAGCGGGGAACCATCCATTATTTATTTATTGCCCAGTAAAAAATCGTGTTAATTAAATAGTATCGTTAACATGATTTAACAGTTTTGTGTTTGGAGATTCCTTTTAAACTGCTATATTTGTGGTACGTTTATTTTCATAAGTTTAGGTTTAGTTAGGTTAGTTAGTTTAATGAGAAAAGGATGGGTTGTTGAACCCATCCTTCTTCTTTTTATAACCCCCAGGTAATTCAATCTTGGTTTTTAGTGATTAGTGATACAGAAGGAGGTGCCTTAAAAGCACAAATGGGAACTACTCTGTTACGAATAGCTCCCATTTACTCGGGTCAACCGAAGTTTTCCCGAGCGCCAGGCTACGGTTATTATGGCTGGCTCTGTTCATCGTTTTACCGTTGAATCAGGCCCTGTACTCTTGGGTTTAGCTTTCTACGGCGTAAACCTTTGAGTAGTCCGTTCGGCTTTCCGGATTGCCTTCCCGGACGAAGTGTCTTTCAGTGATTCCGGTAATTTCCCGAAGGTCATTTCCGGTTTCAATCAACAATCAGGTTTTTGCCTTTCATGTTGTGCAGTCTGGGCATTTCAAAAAACCGGAGTTTTTTGTTGCCTTCCTTTCGGTTGGCTGCCTCCTGCCTGAAGACTCAATCTTGAAAGAACGTCTGGAACTCTTCCAGTTGATTGAATGAAGCCGGTTTCCAGACTACCGGTTCAAACTTCGGCTCTTTCAATGTGCCTTCCCGAAGGTCGGGCTGAAATAGTTCCTGTCTCAACTAAGAAACGTTCGCCGTTTCCACATTTTTGGAGCTGCCTTTTATCGCTCACCTGGTATTATCAAATGTAGATTAAAAAGCAATGCGGGTCAATAGTTTACAACTGTTTTGTATTCACCGTGTGTCAACTATCGTTATTAACAATTGTTGATAACCTATGCAGGCTCCATTTCTGCTAACTAATCAATCCAAATCCACTGAAATTTTACTTCTTCATTTTGAGCGGGGTTCACCTGAAGTTCTATTTCGTAGTAACCTTTTTCCGGAAAATATAACTGGCCAACCCTGTGCGACCTGTAATTATCAATCACCCAGCCAGAATTTGGCTCTCCAACAGTTTTGCCGGTTGGCTGAATTGCATGGGTTAGCGTTGTATTACCTGATTTTACAATTATCTTGCTGTCGTTGTTTTCGTGCTGAAAACTGTACGAAACATCCACCTGTTTTTTGCCCGGGGAATCAATATAGATTTTCCATGTTAAACGGTTAGGGGCATCAATTATGGTCTGTTCAGGCACGGTTCCGCGCCTGCTTTTGTTTCCGATGTTTAGCTCCTGAGTAGATGAAATAATATTTCCGGGAGTCATTGAAAATCCGCCGGAAACTGTTTTTGCCACGAGGTTTTCGATTATTTCAGGATAATCCGGGTATTCAACTACAATAACCGACACATAAGGATCCGGGGCCATTTCGGGGAGTTGTATTTCAGTATAAGCGCCGGAATGAGAAAACTGTAGCGGAGATTTTTGTTTGTCAGCCAGTAAATAAATTTCTGAAGGAGTTGAAGTAACGCCCGTTAACGGTAATGTTTTTTCCAACGGCCAGGTGTAAACGTGCAGGTAAAGTTTTGTTTTTCCGTCTTCTTTCTTTGCAGTTATTTTTCCCCAGTCGTGTAAATCTTTATGAAGGTCGAACGCTTCGGCACCGTAAATCGATTCGCCATTTACATTCAGCCATTTACCCATTTCTAGCATTCGCTGTTCAATCTCGAAAGGGACTTCGCCGTTTGCCCGTGGCCCGATGTTCAGCATAAAATTGCCGTTCAGGCTCACATTGCTGATGAGCGATTTTAAAAGCGTTGAGGTTGATTTCCACTCGGTGTCCGATTTATGGAAACCCCAGGAATGCGCTACTGTTGCCGGCGACTGCCACGGGAAATTTTCCTTTTTATTGCCGAGCTGGTTGTCGCCAAGAGTTTTGAAGTCAACATCAGGATCTTCTTCAACGGAAAGTCCGAGCCGCGAATTGACAATACATTTAGGTTGCAGCTTTCTTATCAGGCCTTTCAATTGTAAAAGCTGAGCTTTGCTAACAATTGTTTCGGAATGGTGAATCCACATGTCGAACCAGAACATCCCAATTTCGCCGTAGTTGGTAAGCAGTTCACGAACCTGCGGAATCACTTTTTCCTGCCAGTATTGATCGTATTCTTCAGCAGTAATTCCGGATAATTCTTTGGTGTGATCCCAGCCAAATTCATGTTCCCAGTCAATCCAGTGCGAATAGTAAAGTCCCAGTTTTAACCCGTGTTTTTGGCAAGCTTCAGAAAGTTCTTTTATAATGTCGCGATCGGTGTAATTCCCCAAATCGAAATCGCTGGCCTGGCTGTCCCATAACCCAAATCCATCGTGGTGTTTGGCTGTGATTGTCACATATTTCATTCCCGATTTTTTGGCCAGGATAACCCACTCTTCCGGATCAATCTCTTCCCAGTTGAACCGGTCGAGCAGCGTCAGGTACTCTTCTTTTTCGATGCGGTTGCGGTACATAATCCACTCCGCGTAATCGTTGTCGTTGCGGAGTTTTTCGCCCTTCCAGAAACCTTCGGCACCGCTGTAAATACCCCAGTGGATGAACATACCGAAACGGGCATCGGTAAACCACTGGGCACGCGGGTTGGTTTGAGTTTGTGAAAATATTGGTGTTGAATATAGTAGAAAAGTCAGGAGGAAAAGTATTTTTGAGAGATGTTTCATTTCAGAAAGTTGTCGCGGTTCTTTTTATACCAGTTTTTATTTACATCGGAGGCAAGTTTATCAACGTCCTCCTGACGGGTATTATATTTTGACGTAATTTTCTTGTATCTCAATAAATTTGCCAGTTCCTGCAGTTCTTCTGTATTTACAGTAGACTTTAACCTGATAATCACTTCATCTTTGGTCCTTTCAATTATCATAGAAATATAATTTTAATTCAAACTTACCAATTAATTAAATAATACCAAAGCTGTCCTGATACTTGTGTCTCAAAATCTTGTGTCTAAATTATCACGACAATCTTCCTTTAAAGTCTTCGTAATGAAATTCCCGCACCATTTTTAACTGGTCGTCTTCGGTCCAGATGGCAATAGCCGGGTGGTTTACCCCGTTGAACATGTTGGTTTTCACCATGGTGTAATGAATCATATCTTTGAAAATAACCTGATCTCCCGGTTTCAGCTCACTGCCAAAATCGTATGCCTCCATAAAATCGCCGGCCAGGCAGCTTACTCCGCCAAGCCGATACAAATGTTTGCTGTTTTCATCCGGATCATTGGCTCCCACAATTTTAGGGCGATAGGGCATTTCCAGCGTGTCGGGCATGTGGGCGGTAAACGATACGTCGAGAATGGCCGTTTTGATGCCTTTGTGTTCCACCACATCCTGCACAGTTGAGACCAAAACACCGGTGTCCCAGGCAATGGCACTTCCCGGTTCCAGGATAATTTGCACATTGTACCTTTTTCTGAAATTCCGGAGCAGTTGAATCAGGTGTTTGTGGTCGTACCCTTCACGTGTTATCAGGTGGCCGCCGCCCATGTTCACCCATTTTACCTGATGAAGAAACTTTCCGAATTTTGCTTCCAGGTTGGCCAAAACTTTTTCCAGGCTGTAGGAATCCGATTCGCACAACACATGAAAATGGATGCCTTCAATTCCTTCGGGCAGTTCATCCTGAAACTCATCGCTTCCTACTCCGAGTCGCGACCCCCCAGCACTTGGATTATACAAGTCGGTTTCCACATCCGAATATTCCGGATTTACCCGAATCCCGCACGAAATGGGATGATCTGTCTTTTGGGTCTCCGGGTAAAATTTTTGAAACTGGTTAAACGAGTTAAATACAATGTGGCTGGAGTAGCTCATTAATTCCTCAAACTCGTT
Organism: Tangfeifania sp.; assembly: GCF_055108615.1. Classification (NCBI taxonomy): domain Bacteria; kingdom Pseudomonadati; phylum Bacteroidota; class Bacteroidia; order Marinilabiliales; family Prolixibacteraceae; genus Tangfeifania; species Tangfeifania sp. The sequence continues at coordinate 9,620 of NZ_JBSQIC010000064.1, forward strand.
TTCAAAATAAACCGGAGAATACACATGTGCCCGTGTTTTCATCTCCTCGAAACAGAGCCGGGCTTCGTTGAGCGAACTGGCAGTGGCACCTTTCAGATATTGCCGAACCAGCGGGAATGCACTCCACATGGCAAAACCTTTAAATGCCAGAATGATTTCAACTCCTGCTTCTTTCTGAACCCAGTCGATGAGTTCCAGGTTTTTCCGAAGGAGTTTTTCATCGAGCACGAAGGCGGGTGACGTAATCTTTGAGTAGTCCAAGTTGTGTAAATTAAATAGTTTATTTAGCTAATTGATTTAAAAATAGCACCGTCCTTTAGGGCGGTGGATGAAAATACATGCTGAACACCGGATTTTTAAAATTTTGTAAACTATTAAATTACAAAATTTTAAAAATCCTTTCCATCAATAAACGAACGATCAATCACCGCCCTAAAGGACGGTGTTAAATTTACAGCTCCAAATCGATGTCAAATTTTTCATTCCACGGCAAACCATATTCCCCGATTTTTTCCATGAATGGATCCGGATCGAAATTTTCAACGTTGAATACCCCTTTGCCGTTCCATTTTCCGGTGAGGACCATCATAGCGCCCAGCATTGCCGGAACACCGGTGGTGTAGGAAACTGCCTGCGTACCGGTTTCTTTGTACGCCGTTTCGTGACTGGCGTTGTTCCAGATGTAGCAGGTTTTTTCCTTACCGTCTTTCACGCCACTAATGCGGCAGCCAATCGACGTTTCGCCTTTGTAGTTTTCGCCCAGTTCGCCCGGATCAGGCAATACATATTTTAGAAATTCCAACGGAACCACATCCACGCCTTTATATTTCACCGGGTCGATGCGGGCCATTCCAATGTTTTGAATCACCCGCAGGTGGGTGAGGTATTCCTGTCCGAACGTCATCCAGAAGCGGGCACGTTTCAGCGTTGGGAAATTCTTTACCAGCGATTCCAGCTCTTCGTGGTAAATCAGGTACGAGTCACGCGGCCCGATATTCGGGTAGTTCAGCACCTTTTTGATTTCCTGTGGTTCTGTTTCTACCCATTGTCCGTTTTCCCAGTATTTTCCTTTCTGGGTAATTTCCCGAATATTGATTTCGGGATTGAAGTTGGTGGCAAATGCTTTTCCGTGGTCGCCGGCGTTACAATCCACAATATCGAGCGTGTGTAATTCATCGAAATGGTGTTTGGCTGCATAAGCCGTGTAAATGCTTGTCACGCCCGGGTCGAATCCGCACCCCAGTACAGCCATAATTCCTTTTTCTTTGAATTTATCATGGTAAGCCCACTGCCATTTATATTCAAATTTGGCTTCGTCTTTGGGTTCGTAATTTGCGGTATCCAAATAATTTACCCCGGTTTCGAGGCAGGCATCCATAATTGGCAAATCCTGGTAAGGAAGCGCCACATTTATAACCAATTCTGGTTGAAACTTGTTAATCAGTTCAACAACTTCAGGCACATTGTCGGCATTTACCTGCGCGGGTTGAACGCGCCCCCGGCCTACTTCTTTTGCTATGGTTTCACATTTTGAAACGGTGCGGCTGGCGAGCATGATTTCAGAAAAAATTTCCGGGTTATTTGCCGCTTTGGCAGCAACAACGCGGCCAACTCCACCTGCACCAATGATTAAAACTTTACTCATTTTATTTGGTTATTTAAATGATTATCGATTAAAACAATTTTATTTAACAATTGATGGTAATTTCGTAAATTGAAAAATTAATTTTGAAAATAGCAAATTAAACATTTTTTGATGAACAGCCCATTACAAAACAAAGAATTTGACCCCAGCGGTGTCGGATTGAAAAACGGAAATTTTATCGGCCTTCCTTTTGATGAAGATTCAGCAAATGTGGTGTTAATACAGGTGCCCTGGGATGTTACCGTTTCATATAACGACGGCACCTCCCACGCCCCTTCAGCAATTTTGGATGCTTCGTCGCAATTAGATTTGTTTGATGCTGATGTGAAAGATGCCTGGGAACTGGGAATTTTCATGCAGCCGTTAGATGAAATTCTTATGGGCAAGGGAAAAGAATTGCGAAAACAGTCGTCAACCTACATCAGTTTTTTGGAAAATGGCGGCGATTTGGCTCAAAACAGGGGAATGCAGGAAGAACTGGAAAAGATAAACCGCGAATGTGAAAAAATGAACCAATGGGTATTTCGTCGTGCCCAAAAGGTACTCGGCACCGGTAAAATTCCTGCTGTCATTGGAGGCGATCACAGTGTGCCACTGGGCGCGATGAAAGCAGTGGGAGAGAAATATCCCGATTTTGGAATCCTCCAGGTGGATGCGCACCTCGATTTGAGAAACAGCTACGAGGGATTTACTTTTTCACATGCCTCGGTTTTTTACAATGCATTGAAAATTCAATCGCTTAAAAAACTGGTGCAGGTGGGAATCCGCGATTATTGTGAGGAGGAAACGGAAGTCATTCAAAAAGAAGGCAACCGAATTGCTGTTTATTTCGACCATGCCATTAAACAAAACCAGTTTAAAGGAAAAAACTGGGATGCACAGTGCGAAGAAATTGTGGCTGAACTTCCGGCTGATGTTTATGTTAGTATCGATATTGACGGGCTGGACCCAAAACTTTGTCAGCATACCGGAACACCGGTGCCGGGCGGATTGGATTTTCCGGAAACCGTTTTTTTGCTGAAAAAAGTGGTGGAAAGCGGTCGCAGAGTTATCGGGTTTGATGTGTGCGAAACCGGAAATGCAGAATGGGATGCCAATGTGGCGGCCCGGCTCATATACAAGCTAAGTAACCTTTCAGGCCGTTCACAAAAAATGATTTAAAAAATGAATATTGACGAAATTTTTTGAAATTTTTTCAGGGGAATTGACGGCGGGTTTTTAAGTTCGCCGCTGATTCAGAGTGTTGTGGCCATGCTGTTAATTACAGTCGGTGGAATGGGGCTCGCGTATGGTTTTGCAGCGGGAGCTTTTAAAAACAATAATCGAAATTTCAAAAATTGAATCGAACCAGGTTTCATTAAAGACATCACAATTCGATGTAAATGAATCACTCAACTTCCTTTACGGATTTTTTAGTAAAGGGAGTACATTTAGTTTTTCAATAAATGGTTCTGCTGTAGCTGATCCCCAGCCTTTCGAAGCTTCAGCTGTTCAGGTTGAAAACTAATTTTAAAATGTATTGCCTTTAATCTTTTCCCCTGAAAAGGTGGAAAAAACCGTGTTTCTTTCGTTTTTCTCCATCGCGGCCCATGCCTTCAACTACGTAGTAATAAACTCCGGGGCTGGCAAACCGGCCGCCCAACCGGCCGTCCCATACAGTTTCCAGGTAGGTGTCTTCAAAACCCTGAACGTTGTCGCTTTCCCAAAAATGGATGCGTTTTCCCCAACGGTTAAAAATGGAAATTTTAATGCTTTGCATCGACCAGTACTTCACAATAAATTCATCGTTGGTTCCGTCGCCATTGGGGGTAAAAACATTAGGTACGGCAACAAACGAGGTGTCAACCACAATGTAGTCTTCAATATAAGCCGTGTCCACACAGGTGATGAATGTGCTCGAATCGGTAAGGCTTACTTTTTTTGAAACCAGTTTTATGTTGAAGGTTCCTGAATGTTCGAAAGTGTAAACCGGGTTTTCATCGTAGGCCACAATCATGATACTGTCAACCGGTTGGTCCGAATTTTCCGATTCACGTTTTATCTGATCGAGATCGCGGTAAAAAAACCATTCGTACTGATCCGGATCGCCGTTTTCAGATTGGTTGTTGAAAGTTACTGTTAACGGAGCTTCCCCGTTTTGCGGGTCAACCGAAAAGTCAGCTTTTGTAACAATTGATTCGTAAGTAGTGGTAGTTGTGGTTTCGCAGCCAAACTGGTCGTAAACCCTCAAGGTGTATTCGGTATCCCGTGTAGGCGGATTAAATATTTGCGGGTTCTGCACGCTGGCAATTGTTGTTTGTCCTTCTTTCCATTCCACTTTTACATCTTTGAATACCTGAAGTTCAGAGTTATCGGACGGATCGTAATAGTTCAGTTCAGGGGAGCTGAAATCACCAACGAGTTTAAACGATTCACAGTTTGAATCAGTAACATCTGCACTTGCCACATACCAACTGTTGAAAACCCAGGCACGGTAAATTGTAGTGGTTTCGCCCTGGGTAATGGTAACCCGGTAGCCGCCGTCTTCGAGCCCTGAAATTTCTGATTGATTGGCATCGGTACTTTCTTCCGGCAAGTCCCCTACGGATTCAAATTCACCGGTGAGGTTGTTGTATTGCTCCCACCGAAAAGTTTTTGTTCCTTCAAGATCAGTTGTGGCTTGCAGTTCAGCGAGTTGTTGGTTTTCGCTTTCAGCACAAAAAACAAATATGCTGTCGGTTTCCTGAAAAGCAGTGTATTGCGTGGGCGTGCTACCTGCCGAACCCGGAGCTGAAATTTGTGCCATTGCAAATGGGGCATTCAGAAAAAACAGCGCTGAAACCAACAGGGAGATGTAACTTTTTTTCTTCATAAAAACGATGATACTTTGAGCTACAATATTAACGTATAATTTTTATTTAATTGTTTCTGCTGCCACAAAAATCGGAATTTCGCGGTTTCAGAAAATACAATATTCAAAATTGTTGAAAAATGCATGAAAGAAAACCGGTGATTGGGAAAACATCTTTTACTTTTGTCTTTTTAAATCAGAAAGAAAATTAAATAGTATTGGATTACCTGAAAGAATTGAACAAATCGCAGCAGGAAGCCGTGGTAGAAACCGATGGACCGGCGTTGATTATTGCCGGTGCCGGTTCGGGTAAAACTCGCGTGCTCACTTACCGCATCGCCCATTTGCTGAAACAGGGCGCAAGGCCGTCAGCCATCCTGGCACTTACTTTTACCAACAAAGCTGCCCGCGAAATGAAAGAGCGAATTGCCGGAATTGTGGGCGAAAACACGGCGCGCTATCTCTGGATGGGCACTTTTCACTCCATTTTTTCACGCATGTTGCGGGCCGAGCATGAAGTAACCGGTTACCCGTCCAACTTCACTATTTACGATGCTTCCGACAGTCGAAGCCTCATAAAAACCATCATAAAGGGATTTCAGCTCGACGATAAAACCTATAAACCGGGTGTTGTGGCTTCGCGCATTTCTATGGCGAAAAATAATTTGATAACACCACAGGCTTATGCACAAAACTCGGAAGTGCGGCTGGCCGATAAAAGTATGCGGATGCCGGCCATTGCCGAAATTTATAAAGAATACGCCAAGCGCTGTTTTTTGTCGGGGGCAATGGATTTCGATGATTTGTTGCTTAAAACCAACCTGCTTTTTCGCGACCGTCCTGAAATACTGGAAAAATACCAGCAGCGGTTTAATCATATTTTGGTGGATGAATATCAGGACACCAATTATGCCCAATACCTGATTATTAAAAAACTGGCTGTACATCATAAAAATATTTGCGTGGTGGGCGACGATGCCCAGAGCATCTATTCGTTCAGGGGTGCGCGCATCGAGAATATTTTGAATTTTCAGAAAGATTACCCCGGCCACAAAATTTTTAAGCTGGAACAGAATTACCGCTCCACGCAAACCATTGTGAACGCGGCAAACAGTATTATTGCCAAAAATAAACGGCAAATTCCCAAAACCGTTTTTTCTGAAAAAGACCGCGGTAACAACATTAAGGTTATCTCGGCCTTAACCGATAACGAAGAGGGATTTTTGGTGGCCCAGGAAATTGCACAAACGCAGCTCCGGGAACATTACCGGAATTTGGATTACGCCATTTTGTACCGCACCAATGCACAATCGCGAATTTTTGAGGAGGCGCTTCGAAAACGTAATATTCCTTACAAAATTTATGGCGGGCTCAGTTTTTACCAGCGCAAAGAAATTAAAGATTTGCTGGCCTATTTCCGGCTGATTATCAATCCCTGGGACAACGAGGCGCTGAAAAGGATCATCAACTACCCCGCTCGTGGAATTGGGCAAACCACCCTGGCAAAACTGGAGACAGCAGCCGTAAATGCTGAGGTTTCGATCTGGAAAATGATTAGCGGCCTGCCCGAAAATAACCCGATGAACCTGAACAAAGGCACTATTGCCAAAGTGTTAAAATTCAGGAATTTGATACAGGGATTTGCAAAAGTAGCAATTGAAAACGATGCATTCGACACAGCCAAAACCATTGCAGAAGAAACCGGGATTTTAAAAGAGCTGTACAGCGATAAATCGACCGAAGGACTCAGCCGCCACGATAATATCCAGGAGTTGCTGAACGGAATTCAGGAATTTACGCTGAATGCGAAAGAAGAAGACCGTCCGGATAAACTGGAAAATTTCCTGGAAGATGTGGCATTGCTTACCGACCAGGATACGGATAAAGACGAAGACAAGGATAAAGTGACACTGATGACAGTGCATTCGGCAAAAGGTCTCGAATTTAAAAATGTGTTTGTTGTAGGTTTGGAAGATAACCTGTTTCCTTCGGCCCAGGCCAGCGAAAAAAAATCGGCTGAAGCACTGGAGGAAGAACGCAGGTTGTTTTACGTGGCGCTCACCAGGGCCCGCGAAAATGCCTGGCTCTCTTATGCCAGCCAGCGCTACAAGTGGGGAAAACTCGATTTTTGTTCCCCCAGCAGGTTTCTAATCGAAATGGACGAACAATACCTCGATGGCGATGAAATTGGCGGCAGCACTTCATCACCCCAAAATCCATTTCAGCAACAACAGGTTCCGGGCAACCGGCAATTCCCAGGTTCCAATCGTCAACCTGTAACTCCCGGCACCCGGCGATCAACTGATTTTGTTAGCCGGAAGTTAATTGAAGCCCGGAAGGCCAACCAACCCGGAACAGGCTTTGAAAGCGATGATCCGGATAAAATAATGCAGGGGATGACTGTTGAGCATCAGCGGTTTGGCGAGGGCAAAGTGCTTAAAATAGAAGGTGTTCCACCCAATAAAAAAGCTACTGTGTTTTTTAAAAATGCAGGGCAAAAACAGCTGCTCCTAAAGTTTGCCAAACTGAAAATCAAAGGTTAACAAATGCAAAACAAAATCGGTATAATTGCGTATTGCAAAGAAATCATTAGTTTTGCAGGTGTTTACTATCATAACACCCTTAAGTATAACCGGATATTAAAAACAATAAATTAATAATTTCACTCGATGGATTACAATACTAAAAGAAAGAAACTTCCGATGCCCGAGTACGGGAGAAATATACAAAATATGGTGGACTATTTGCTCACCATCGAAGACCGTGAAAAACGCAATCGGTCGGCCCAAACAGTTATTGATGTAATGGGCAATTTATTTCCTTACCTGCGCGATGTGTCTGATTTTAAGCATAAACTATGGGATCACCTTGCTATTATGAGTGATTTTAAACTCGATATTGATTATCCTTACGAACCACCTTCGCCCGATATCCTTACTGAAAAACCCAACAGGGTCCCTTATCCTCAACACAATATAAAATACAAGCATTATGGTTTGGTTATCGAAAAAATGATTAAAGCTGCTATTGAAAGGGAAGGAGAGGAGCAGCGTATGCTCATTGAGCAAACAGCCAACCAGATGAAAAAACTCTTTTTGGTTTGGAATAAAGATGCGGTGGAAGATGAAAAGATTTTTAAGGATTTGGAAGAAATTTCAGGAAATAAGTTAAAAGTTCCGCGCGATATCAGGCTCATGGAACCAAAAGCAATTCTGGGGAAAAAGAAAAAGAAGAAAAAATAAACTGAAATTGTTGTATGGCATCTTTTCTTGTTGAAGGAGGAAACAAACTACATGGCTCAATTACCCCGCAGGGCGCAAAAAACGAGGCACTTCAGGTAATTTGCGCAACGCTGTTAACTTCCGGGGATGTTACAATCAGCAATATTCCCGAAATCAGCGATGTTCAAAAATTAATTGAAATACTCCGCGGCCTCGGCGTGCAGGTTATTAACGAACGAAAGGGAACCTGGCGTTTCAATGCTTCTTCTATCGATATTGACTACCTGAAATCACCCGGTTTTGCTGAACAGGCAGCGAGCCTGAGAGGTTCGATAATGATTATCGGCCCGTTGCTTGCCCGTTTTGGGAAAGCAGTAATCCCGCAGCCGGGAGGCGACAAAATTGGCCGCCGGCGGGTGGATACCCAATTTACAGGATTGCAAAAACTGGGTGCCAGATTTGAGTTCGATGCCGAAAATCAATGGTTTACCGTTTCAGCTCCCCGGCTAAAAGGGGCTTACATGCTACTCGACGAAGCTTCGGTTACAGGCACTGCGAATATTCTAATGGCTGCCGTTTTGGCCAAGGGCAAAACAACTATTTTTAATGCTGCCTGCGAACCATACATTCAGCAACTTTGCAAAATGTTGAATTCAATGGGGGCAAAAATTTCAGGGGTTGGTTCAAATTTACTTACCATTGAAGGTGTTGCAACCCTCAGCGGTTGCTCGCATGAAATATTGCCCGATATGATTGAAGTGGGCAGTTTTATTGGGCTGGCTGCAATGACAGCCTCTGAAATTACAATTCAGGATGCAAGTCTCGGCCATTTGGGAATTATTCCGGATTCTTTCCGGCGATTGGGAATAAACGTTGAACAACAAGGCAACGACCTGGTAGTGAAAGAAACCGAAAATTACGAGATTGAAACTTACATCGATGGTTCTATTATGACCATTGCCGATGCGCCGTGGCCGGGCCTCACCCCCGATTTGCTCAGTGTTTTTCTGGTTGTGGCCACCCAGGCCAAAGGAAGTGTGCTAATTCATCAGAAGATGTTTGAAAGCCGGCTGTTTTTCGTTGATAAACTGATTGACATGGGGGCGCAGATTATTTTATGTGATCCGCACCGGGCCACTGTAATTGGCTTAAACCGCCAGCATCAGTTAAGGGCTACAAAAATGACATCCCCGGATATCAGGGCCGGAATTGCACTGCTTATTGCAGCCATGTCGGCAAAAGGTGTCAGCACCATCGACAATATTGAACAAATTGACAGGGGGTATGAAAGCATTGACAAGCGGCTAAGCAAACTGGGAGCACATATTTCACGAATTTGAAATGTTCAAACCCATTAAACCATAGTCACAAAATTGTGTTTTATTAAAAGATTTAAAATTCAAAAAAAAGAAGCATTATGAAGAAAATTTTAACCATCATTGCATTTCTTGTTCTGGGAACAGGAATTTCTTTTGCGCAACAAAAATTGGGTGTCAATATTGGCAACAAAGCGCCCGGGCTGATTGGTAAAAATACCAACGGAGAAACAGTTAAGCTCTCGGATACTCAAGGCAAACTGGTGCTTATCGATTTTTGGGCTGCCTGGTGTGGCCCCTGCCGCAGAGAAAATCCAACTTTGGTAAAAGCTTATAATACCTATAAAGACAAGGAATTCAACGGAGGAGATGGTTTTACAATTTTCAGTGTGTCGCTCGACCGCACCAAATCAGCCTGGGAAGCTGCAATTAAAAAAGATAACCTCACATGGCCCTACCACATCAGCGACCTGAATTACTGGAACTCAAAACATGCTGCAATTTATGGAGTGCGTTCCATTCCTTCCAATTTTCTAATTGATGAAAACGGAATTATTGTTGCCAAGCAACTAAGAGGTCCTGCACTGGAAGCTAAGCTGAAAGATTTACAAAAATAGATTCAGGTTATTATTCCTTAAATATTAATTGCGTTGCACAAATTGACATTCAATGTTTGAATGGGGTGTCAATTTGTCTTTTAGATTTGCGTGGCAAATTTTTTGTTAATACAACAAGTTGCAACTTAAAAAATCCGAAAAAAATGGCGAAAGAAAATATGAATAAAACATCCGGTAAAGAAAAAGAAGAAGCAGTAAAAAATCAGGCTGCTGAAAATGAAGAAAAGGTAACTGAAGAAGTTGGTGATGAGGATGTAAAGGAAGATAATGAAGAGCCCCGGCAAAAAGAAGAGAAGAAGAAAAACAAGAAAGATAAAAAAGAGCAAAAAACAAAAGAGCTGGAGGCCAAGCTGGATGAGCTGTCTGACAAACATCTGCGATTGCAGGCCGAGTTTGATAATTTTCGTCGCAGGACCATTAAAGAAAAAACCGACCTCATAAAATCGGGTGGTGAAAAAGTTCTTTCCGAAATATTGCCTGTGATTGACGACTTTGAACGGGCTATTCACTCCATGAAAGAAATTCCTGACGACGATGCCGGAAAACAGGGAACACTGCTCATTTACAGTAAGTTTAAAGATTTTTTGAAACAGCATAATGTGAAGGAAATTGATGCCCTGCATCAGGATTTTGATGTAGATTATCATGAGGCATTAACCAAAATTCCGGCTCCCGATGAAAAATTGAAAGGTAAGGTTGTTGACGTTGTTCAGAAAGGATATACATTGAACGATAAAGTCATCCGGTTTGCCAAAGTGGTAGTAGGAGAATAAAAAATTGAAACATGGCAAAAAGAGACTATTACGAAGTACTAGAGATAAGAAAAAGCGCAACAGCAGAGGAAATTAAAAAAGCCTATCGCAAAAAGGCACTCAAATACCATCCGGATAAAAACCCGGGCGATAAAGAAGCGGAGGATAAATTCAAAGAAGCAGCCGAAGCTTACGAAGTACTTCGCGATCCCAATAAAAAACAACGATACGATCAGTTCGGACATGCCGGAGTTAAAGGTGGTGCCGGTGGTGCTGGCGATTTTGGAGGATTCTCTGATATCGAAGATATTTTCTCCGCATTCGGCGATATTTTTGGCGGCCATTTTGGCGGCTTTGGTGGTTTTGGTGGCGGCGGTGGCCGCCAGAGCGGTCGGCGTGTTGCACGTGGCTCCGACCTGAGGGTGAAAGTAAAACTGACCCTTAACGAAATTGCCAACGGAACGGAGAAAAAAATTAAAGTTAAAAAATATGTGCAGTGCCAGCACTGTAACGGAACAGGTGCCAAAAACGGTTCATCTTATTCAACATGCCCTACCTGCCATGGTGCGGGCCGTGTAACCCGTGTAACCAATACCTTGCTCGGACAAATGCAAACGGCTTCAACCTGTCCTACCTGTCATGGCGAAGGACAAATTATTACCGATAAATGCAGCCACTGTGCCGGAGAAGGAGTAATGAGGGATGAGGAAGTTATCAACGTTAAAATTCCTGCCGGAGTAGGCGAGGGGATGCAAATGAATGTTTCGGGAAAAGGAAATGCCGCGCGCCGGGGTGGAATTAACGGCGACCTGCTGGTTGTTATTACCGAAGAGGAACATCCTCAACTTGTACGCGACGGCAATGACCTTATTTATAACCTGTTTTTGTCGTTCCCCGAAATCACTTTGGGGACTACCGTTGAAATTCCTACGGTTGAAAGTAAAGTGAAAGTGAAAATTGAACAGGGAACCCAACCCGAGAAAATTCTTCGCCTTCGCGGTAAAGGACTGCCCGATGTAAACGGCTACGGAAAAGGCGATTTGCTGGTGCGTGTACATGTTTGGATTCCCAAAAAACTCAGCGACGATGACAAGAAAGTGCTGGAAAAACTTCAGGGATCTCCCGCATTTCAGGAAGGGCCTTCTTCTTCTGAAAAATCATTTTTCGAGAAAATGAAAGACATGTTTTAGACTATTGGTTTTGAACGATTTTCGCAAACAATACAATTTTCTTGAAAAAGAACTGCTGGATGAAATCCGGGGAAAAGGAGTTGTTAAAACTTTTCAGTCCGGTGAAACACTCATTCGCGAGGGCCAGTTTATTTCCAGTTTTCCGCTTATTTTGAAAGGCTTGATCCGGGTTTCGAGAACCAATCAAGACGGAAATGAATTACTGCTTTATTATTTACGGGAAAACGAGGTTTGTGCCATGTCGCTAACCTGTTGCATGGCAAACATGAAAAGCAGTATTATGGCTTATGTCGAAGAGGAAACGGAAGTAATAATGCTTCCGGTGGCATTGCTCGATGAGTGGATGTGCAAATACCAAACCTGGAAACAGTTTGTGATGCAGTCGTATCAGTTGCGTTTCCGCGATCTTATTGAAACTGTCGATACACTGGCATTTATGAAACTTGACGAACGATTGGAGAATTTTTTCAAAACCCGCCATTCAAAATCAGGTGAAACAACGTTTTACGGAACACACCAGTACCTGGCTTTGCAACTGAATACATCGCGCGAAGTAATTTCCCGTTTGCTGAAAAAGCTTGAAAATGAGGGGAAAATTGAACTGTCGCGAAACTTTATTGATTTTCACAAGCTTCTGTGACTTTTATTACAGACTGGTACCGTTTGGTTCATTTTATTTGT
>NZ_JBSQIC010000065.1:0-21523 GCF_055108615.1 Tangfeifania sp.
TGCGACGGTTATTTTGGCTATCCTATTACGCCTCAGTCGGAAGTGATGGAAACGTTAATGTTACGTGCGCCCTGGAACGAAACAGGGATGAAAGTACTGCAGGCCGAAAGTGAAGTGGCCGCAATAAACATGCTTTATGGCGCTGCAGCAACAGGCAAAAAAGTTTTGACATCCTCTTCCAGTCCCGGAATTAGTTTAATGGCCGAAGGTATTTCTTACATTGCCGGAGCCGAGTTGCCCTGCCTTGTAATAAATGTTCAGCGTGGTGGCCCGGGACTGGGAACGATTCAGCCCTCGCAGGCCGATTATTCGCAGGCCGTGAAAGGTGGCGGCCATGGCGATTACAAAATGATTGTGCTGGCTCCGTCGTCGGTTCAGGAAATGAACGACTTTGTTGATTTGGCTTTCAAGCTGGCCTTTAAATACCGCAACCCGGCTATGATTTTAGCCGATGGTGCCATTGGCCAGATGATGGAAAAGGTGGAGCTGTCAGATTACAAAAAGTGCTGGACCGACGAAGAAGTAATTGAGAAGTGGGGGAGTTGGGCAACCACAGGCAAACCATCTTCCCGTGAGCGCAATGTGATTACATCGCTCGAGCTCGATTCTGAAAAGATGGAAGCTAATAATCAGCGCTTTCAGAAAAAATACCGCCAAATGGAAGCTGAAGAGCAGCGTTACGAAACTTTTCAGTGCGAAGATGCTGAATACGTTTTGGTGGCTTTTGGTACTTCTGCCCGCGTTTGCCAGAAATCGGTGGAAATTGCACGCGAAAAGGGATTGAAAGTGGGACTGCTCAGGCCCATTAGTTTGTTTCCTTTCCCGAAAAAAATAATTAGTGAACTGGCTCCAAAAGTTAAAGGTTTTCTTTCGGTTGAAATGAATGCCGGTCAAATGGTTGAAGATATAAAACTTGCAGTTCATGAGGCAGGTAGTACACGACGTGTAGAGTTTTTCGGACGGATGGGAGGTATTATTCCCACTCCCGGTGAAGTGGTGGATGCTTTGGAACAAAAATTTTTAAAGGAGTAGGTTATGGATGTGAAAGAAATTATAAAACCTGAAAATCAGGTTTACGGGAAAACGGAATTGCTAACGGATAATGTTATGCACTATTGTCCGGGATGTACTCACGGAGTTGTTCACAAATTAATGGCCGAGCTCATTGACGAAATGGGGCTTCAGGAGAAAGCCATTGGAGTTGCCCCGGTAGGGTGCGCTGTGTTTGCATACAATTATATTGATATCGACTGGCAGGAAGCAGCCCACGGACGTGCTCCTGCGGTTGCAACAGGAATTGTGAGGCTGAACCCTGAAAAGTTTGTTTTTACCTACCAGGGCGATGGCGATTTGGCATCGATTGGAGCAGCTGAAATTATCCACGCCTGTAACAGGGGTGAAAATATACTGGTGGTTTTTATCAACAACGGAATTTACGGAATGACCGGTGGCCAGATGGCTCCGACGACGCTCGAAAAGATGGTCACTTCAACCACTCCATGTGGGCGCGATACAGAACTAAACGGATACCCGTTGAAAATGACCGATTTGGTTGCACAGCTTCCGGGCACGTCCTACGTAACCCGCCAGTCGGCACAATCAGCACCGGCAGTACGAAAATGCAAGCGGGCACTGAAAAAAGGAATCAAAAATGTACTCGATAAAAAGGGTACTTCTTTTGTTGAAGTGGTTTCCTCATGCAATTCGGGCTGGAAAATGACCCCGGTGAAGGCTAACAAATGGATGGAAGAAAACATGTTTCCTTTTTATCCATTAGGGGATATGAAAGACAGTGAAAAAGACAAACCCGTTTCAAACAACTAAAATCTACGATTATGAATGAAGAATTAATAATAGCCGGTTTTGGCGGACAGGGTGTGCTTTCGATGGGTAAAATTATGGCCTATTCCGGAATTATGGAAGACAAAGAAGTTACGTGGTTCCCTTCGTACGGGCCGGAAATGCGAGGCGGCACAGCCAATGTTACTGTAATTGTAAGCGATGAACGCATCAGTTCGCCAATTTTGCATGAATTTGATACTGCAATTATCCTGAACCAGCAGAGCCTCGACAAGTTTGAAAAAGCGGTTAAACCCGGCGGTATATTACTTTACGATCCAAACGGTATTGTAAATCCTCCAACCCGAAAAGACATTAATATTTACAAAGTGGAAGGGACAAAAACTGCCGTTGAAATGGGCAATCCCAAAGTGTTTAACATGATTGTTTTTGGCAGCTACCTGAAAGTGAAACCCATTTTAAAAATTGATAACGTTGAAAAAGGGCTGGAGAAATCGCTGCCGGAGCGTTATCATAAATTAATCCCGCTCAATTTGGAGGCTATTAAAAAAGGCCAGGAAATTGTTGAAACGGTAAATGTTGTGTAGGCAATTAGCTGAATACCAAAAGATAGTTGTAAGAAGCTTCTTCTTTTCGAAGGGGCTTTTTTCTGCTGTATGCATACTAAAAAGACATAAAATGACCAGCCACTTTGTAAAATATATCATCATTTTTTTGATTTTTGCACTGCACATTTTGCCGTTAAAAGCTCAGGACATCAGGGATTTCTCAACTAATTTGCCCCTGATTATTATTGACACGCAGGGAAAGACAATTCCGGATGAGCCCAAAATATATGCCCGCATGAAAATCATCAACAACAGCAATGGGGAAAACCGTTTCACTGATTTTCCAAATGAATATAACGGACACATTGGTATCGAAAAAAGGGGATCATCCTCCATATCCTGTCCTTTTACTGCATCGCCGGAATGGGCAGAAAACAGCGGGTATAAAATTTATCCCAATCCAGCTGCCTCGCAGCTTAACATTCAGGCAGCCAACCCCGTTTCCGGCCTGCTTGTTTACAATCTTTCGGGGAAATTGGTTCTTTCAAAAAATGCGTTGAATGCACAGGTAATTTATATCGATGTTTCGCAGTTTGATGCGGGAGTGTACCTGCTAAAACTGGTTGATTTTGATGCGGGAGTGTACCTGCTAAAACTGGTTGATAATAACGGCCAGGCGGCTACAGATAAAATTGTGATTCAGTAATGGGCGCAACCGGGAAAAACAACATATTGCTTTCAACCGCCTATTTTCCACCTGTTCAGTATTTCTCAAAGTTATTACAGTTTGAAAGAATTTATATCGAGCAGTTTGAAAATTTCAGCAAACAAACCTACCGAAACCGCTGCAAGATATTGGGCGCCAACGGAATTATTCCGCTGGTTGTCCCGGTGGTTAAAGGCCGCGGGAAGAAAATAAAAATCAGGGATTTGCAAATTTCGTACGATACCGATTGGCAGCGTAACCACTGGCGGACTATCTTTTCAGCCTATAACTCTTCCCCTTTTTTTGAATTTTACAAAGACGACATTTTCCCATTTTTTGCAAAACAGCATAAATATCTTTTCGATTTAAACCAGGAAGTGCTTGAATCATTGTGTGAATTACTCGAGATGGAAACCCTAACTGTTTTTACCGAAGATTTTGAAAAGGTGCCTGAGCACACGCTGAATTTCCGCGAAGCGCTTTCACCCAAAAAACAAAAGGCCATGCCCGATACGAATTTCAACCCCAAGCAGTACACTCAGGTTTTTTCCGAAAAATTTGGTTTTGTGCCCAATCTCAGCATTTTGGATTTGTTGTTTAACGAAGGACCCAACAGTTTGAATATTTTGCAAAGTTCGGGGATTTATACGATTAAATAATTCCTTTTGCCATAAGTTGAATTCCAATCCTAACCTAAAAAACAATAGTCAAGCTGCTAAAACTGGTTAAATATCTTTTTATCAATATATTTCAATTTTTTATTTAGATATTCTTGATAAAGCCTCACTGCTCGTTTTAAATGTGATTTTGTGCTTGATGATAAATCTTTATATTTATCAGATTTAGAAAAATTATAAATTACTTCAGGTTCTTCTAAAGTAATATCATCTACATCAATAATTTCATTTGCCCTTAGCAAATGAGATTTTACATCTATAGAACTGCGCTTATTAAGTTTTTTTTCAGATTGCAACCAACTTATAAACTCAGGGTCAATTGATCTTTTTCTTTTATACATGTTTCACATTGATCGTATTTCACAACTGCTTTAGCAACATATTCGGCGAGTTTTACTGGCACTGCATTTCCAATCAATTGTTCATTAGTTGTTTTGGATTCGGATGGAAAAACAAAACTTTCCGGAAATGTTTGTATCAAAGCTCTTTCATAAGTCGAAAGCTCTCTCACATTTTTAATATCGACTGGATCATTAGGGTGGCCGAGATAGCCAGCAGGTACAGGCCTATTAACACCTCGTATGGTTGGTGAAGGTTCATCAATAGAAAAAATTGCTCTTCTATTGTAATTTCTGGGGTGCCTATAATAGTAATCAATTTCAAAACTATTATTGAAAAACTTTCTAATTGTCATTGGGTTCACTGATAAGTTATTTTTCAATTCGCTATATAAGAACCCATCAAATGCATTTAATAATCCGATTGAAAAAAATCTTTTACGCTTTTGTGGTGCTCCACACAGACTAGCATCAAGAACAATCTCTGTTATCCCGTAGCCAGCATTTTTCATCATATCGCGTGCATTAGTATATGCTTTGCTCTTGCGTGTTCTATCAACATTTTCCATTACATACCATTTTGGGCGTAAATTTGTAATGATTTTAGCATAAGCTCTTGTTAAATCAGCATTAGTTCCTTCACGCCTATTACCAGCATGAGAAAAATCCTGGCACGGTGGGCCACCAAAAATTATATCTGGGTTTGAATTTGAAATTTCGTCTAAAAATAATTCATAATTACTGAGGTCAGCCTTAATAATCGGATGTTTGAAATTTCTCTCATAACACTTTATGGCTTCATCCCAATATTCAAATGCTTTAACAACTTTAATGTTTGCATTTTGAAACCCAAGTGTCATCCCCCCACAACCAGAAAAAGATCAACTCCAATCATTTTTTTCAATTATTAAATTGTTAACTTTCGTTGCAATATACGTAATATTTATTTGACGTCAATATTTTGACGTCTTTTTGTTATGAAAACAAAAGAACCAGAATTATACGGAATTAATAAATCAAACAGAAAAGGAAAAGATTTATGGGGTTAAAACCAATTTAATAGTACATTCCCCGCTTCACTCGCATGCTATATGCGCGATTGTAATATTCCTGCAATTTATTTATCAGTCAATGAAAATCTGGAAGTTGTTGCCTCCGAAATTGATATAGATGAGGTATTTAATACTACCATTGAGAATTCAAAACTCTCTTTCGATTTTGAAACTAAATACGATATTTATCAAAATTTTGCTTTTGATGATATATAGGGGATCGATCTTGTTATCAGTGATGAAAATTCTCAATTACGGGCTTTGGAGGTGAAGTTAACTGTTATTCCTGATAGCAGCACATTTATGCAAGATGAAAAAGATTGGGGTTCTGAAATTGTAATTAGACCAGCTACAACATCATATTCAGCAATTGGTATCGCTCATTCTTGTCAAAAAAATTTCCCGCGAATCCGTGACATCTTTGAACCAGTTTGTTCAACTATACAGCATTGGGATAGTAATATTGAAATAGATTCCAAAAGAGAACAAATAATTGATTCTTTAAATACATTTCAAAAAGAATTTCAAAAAAAGCAAAAACCTTTTCTTATTCAACCTATTTGGAAGACTAAGGGAAAATCTCCAATCTTAGCTAAAAACGCATTTGATTTATTTGTATGGTCTGACTTTGCAATTTGCAGACCATTTATCGACAGATCTTTAGAAAGTACTGGAAGTGTAAGTAGATATATGCGAAGTTCGGCAAGATTAACAAAAATTCTATATGAACTTTCTACTTCTCATAAAACCAATATTCAGAAAATATATACTGAAATGGCATTTGGAAAACAAAGTGACAAAGAATTTGCTTTAAGTGGTAAAATAACAAGAAATTATATGAAACACAAAAGAAGAACTAATCCAATATTACCCCCAGAAATATTGAAAAAAATAATATTAAATGGTGGGGAAAAATTATTGAGTCCTGAAAGAAGATTTGATCAAACAATTTATTATACTGCGGAAAGCCTCTTTGGAGAAATGTAATTGGGGCACATCATTTCGATGAAAAAAATAAATAGAATTATACCGTAATAATTGTTATTCACTTTGAAAAAGGTATTTAAATCCTGATTTGTTCTATTTGAAAAAAATCTTTTAGAATCTGTTGATGGTCGAAAGCCATGTCAGGAAGGTCATTTACAGGAAACCATTTTGCATGTGCGGCATCGTCGCCACCTTTTACTTTGGCTTTTTGGGAAATTTCAGTTGAATAAACCACGGAAATGGTCCGGTGCCTCGGATCGCGGTTAATGGCATCGTAGGTTTTAAATTGCTCCATGCTCTTCACCTCGAGCCCGGTTTCTTCCTTCAACTCACGTTTGCAGGCCGTTTCCAGCAGTTCATCAATATTTACAAAGCCACCGGGGAGCGCCCATTTCCCTTTATAGGGTTCAATCCCGCGCTCGATGAGTAAAACCGACGTGCCATTTTCATCATTAACAAAGACGATTGCATCAACCGTTAATGCCGGCCGTGGATATTTGTAACTGTACATGTTCATTTTTAATTTTTCCTTCCGGTTTTCCAGTATTTAACAATCAGGAAAATTACAAAAACAAAAATGATAATGTATATGAATAGCTCAATCCGTTCCATCGGCATTAATTATTTTCTTCATTACACGCATTTTATGGGTGTAACGTTTCAAATCGATGTTGAAAATCCCGAATTGATCCACGTTATCGATGCGTACTTTCCCTGAAGCGTGAATGATTTTATTACGTTTCCAGATTATGCCCACATGCACAATGTTGCCTTCTTCGTCGTCGAAAAAAGCGAGGTCGCCGGGTTGGGCTTCATCAACAAAACTAAGGGCGCGGCCCAGTTTTACCTGCTCGCTGGCATCGCGTGGAATTTTCACGCCTGCCATTTTGTAAATTACCTGTGTAAATCCACTGCAGTCGATACCAAACGGCGAGCGCCCGCCCCACAAATAGGGTGCATTAAAATATTTCAGTGCCTGACGGATGAGTACTTCCCTGGGATTTTTCAGTTTCCGGTAAAAAACTTCACCGGAAGTTTTGTAGGTGTCTTTGCCCACCGAAAATTCTTTCAGGTAGGGCCTCCAAACCGGGAGTGTGCTGCCGGCCACCAGCATCAGGGTTTGTTCTTCGTTAACAGGAATTACATTTATTATGTCACCCGATACAGCAAATGCCCGGTTTTCCAGCTTGTTTAGCGAACGTAAGGGAAGAGGCGTAACCATTTTGCTGTCAATCCAGCCTTCATAACCATCATATGCTAAATTAACATAGCTCC
Source organism: Tangfeifania sp. (assembly GCF_055108615.1). NCBI lineage: Bacteria > Pseudomonadati > Bacteroidota > Bacteroidia > Marinilabiliales > Prolixibacteraceae > Tangfeifania > Tangfeifania sp. Next base: position 7,384 of record NZ_JBSQIC010000065.1, read on the forward strand.
ATCCAACCATCTCTTCTTTAATTTCAAAATGTTCACCAAACAAAACCTGGGTAACCATTTCACTTTTCTCGGAAGGATCTTTTCTTACCGGAATAAGGCTTAAACTGGAAATACCGTAGTTCATTCAATTAATTTCTTAATTTTATTTTGAAAAACTAAATTGCGCTCATTTTAATGAATGAACACAAAACTATGAAAAAAAATGGGTTGGTATCAAACCTTCCAAAATTGTTATTTTTAACTTTTAAACATTACGTTGTTATTTTTTTTTAATGCAATTAGAGATTACACTATGATAATGGATAATTTTTTGAAGAAACTAAAAGGCTACACACGAATATTTTACTGGGTTTTTGTATTTGTGATGACAGCAGTTTTGCTCTACCTGGCCATGCCGGGTGATCTGAAATTTAAATATGAATACCAGAAAGGATTCCCCTGGAATCACGAAAACCTGGTAGCCCCTTTTGATTTTGCCATTTTAAAAACCGACGAAGAAATCAACCGTGAAAAAGAAGAACAGCTACAATCAGTTGTTCCCTATTTTTCGTTCGATACAACACTTGTTTCTATTCAAACCGAAAAATTAAAAAATGACTGGCAAGCCCTTGTTCCACCGGGAGACACTACCCTTAAGGGAGCTGTTTTAAAACTGAGCCATGCTTTAAAAAGTTTTTACACGTCTGGAATTTTACCACGTGCACCCGAAACCTATGAAGTGCTTTCAGGTGAAAAGGAACTGAAAAAACGGGTTGGTAACCTTGTGGTAAAAACACCACTGTCAAAAATCCATTCCGAAAAAACAGCCTATAATGCTATTTTGGACACAATCAGCCAGCTTGAAAATGAGTATCCCAGGTTGGCGGAGCAATTGACCGAACTGGAAACAGAACGGTACATTTCTGCGAACCTGGAGTACGACGAGGCCACTACCCGCAAGGAGATGGAAGAAGTAACCCGGAATATTTCAACAACACGGGGAATGGTTCAAACCGGGGAACGTATTATCCTTCAGGGTGAAATTGTTGACGATGAAAAGTTCCAGATACTGAAATCGCTTGAAGCGAGCTATGAAAATGAAAAAGGACAGGGCATAAAAAGTTACATGGTGCAAATAGGAAAAGGTTCGCTTGTTTTGCTTTTCATGGGCCTGCTGTTTACGTTTATGTACATATACCGCCTCGATATTTTGCACCAGTTCAGCAAACTTTCATTCATGCTGTTGTTTCTGGTAACCATTGTATTTTTTACGAATTTCATCAATACTTTTCCCAACCTCAGCATTTACCTGGTTCCGTTTGCCATTTTTCCCATCATAATCCGCACATTTTTCGATTCGCGAACCGCAATTTTCACACTGTTTATTGCCACCATTCTCACTGGTTTTTACGCTCCCAATAATTATGAGTTTGTGCTCATGCAGTTTTCAGCCGGGGTAGTTGCAGTGTTCAGCCTCAACAAAATGCACCGCAGGGTTCATCTTGTTATGGCAGCATTTTGGGTATTTTTAACTTATGCAATTATTTATACAGCCCTGCATGTTATCTATGAAGGAAACCTGGCATCGTATAACTTCAAAATGCTCCAATGGTTTGCTCTCAGCAGTGTGCTCCTTTTGCTGGTTTACCCGCTCATTTTTATTTTCGAGAAAATGTTCGGGTTTGTATCCGACGTTACACTTATTGAACTGGCTGATACCAACCAGCCGCTGCTGAGAAAAATGGCCGAAGAGGCGCCCGGAACATTTCAACACTCCATGCAAATTGCCAATTTAAGCGAAGAGATAATCCTGAAGATTGGCGGAAATCCATTTCTGATACGCGCCGGCGCATTGTACCACGACATTGGAAAAATTGCCACACCCGAATTTTTTATTGAAAACCAGGTTGTGGGAATTAACCCTCACGATAAAATGAATTATCAGAAAAGTGCCGAAATCATTATTGATCATGTTAAAAAAGGGGTAAAAATGGCCAAAAAACACAAGTTGCCGTTGTCGCTTGTTGAGTTTATTGCCACCCACCACGGCACCACAAAAGCGCAGTATTTCTACCTGAAACACCAGGAAGAAAATCCCGATAAAAAGGTTGACGACGGCTCGTTCATTTACCCCGGCCCACTTCCCCGCTCAAAAGAAGCAGCTGTGGTAATGATTGTTGACGGGATAGAAGCCGCCTCGCGTAGCTTAAAAGAAAAAACAAAAGAAAATATCCAGGAACTGGTCAATAATATGGTTGATCAGAAAATAAAGAATAAGCAACTGGAAGAATCAGATTTAACGTTCAGGGATATTAAAATTATTAAAGAAACGCTACTGAATAAACTGATGAATATTTATCATGTCAGAATTGAATATCCGAAGGAAAAAAATGATGAAACAACAGTAAAATAATTTGTTATTTTTGCATAGAAAATGAAATACCAAAGTTGAATGAAAACAATTAACAAATGGATGGTTTTAACACTGCTAATTGTGGCAGTGGTTGCAGGATGCAAAGAAGATCCGATTCCTTATCCGGGCAACGCAGATAACAGTAATAATAATACGAAAGAAGAAGCTCCGGAATTAACTCAAAAAATAAATGGTTTCATTGAGGTCACCATGAACGATGTTTACCTGTGGTACGATAAAGTACCGAATATTGACATACGTTATGAATTTGATCCCGAAGCCTATTTTGAAAAATTACTTTACACCGAAGATAAATGGTCTTATATTACTGATGATGTTGATGCCCTGTTCGACAGCTTTGAAGGCAAAGAAAAATCGTTTGGTTACTCGCTGGCGTTCGGAACATTTTCAAACACAGGAGATTATTTTGCAATAGTTGAATATGTTTACCCCAACACTCCGGCATTCCATGCAGGTTTGAAAAGGGGCGACATTTTAATGGAACTCAACAACGGTGTAATAACTGATGATAACTACATGGAATTGTTAAGCGGCAGCAGTATTTCGGTTACGCTTGGTGTGTTGGGTGAGCAAGGCATTTCTCCGGGAGAAACCGTTTCCATGAGCTCAAAAGATTTGAACCTGAATCCTGTAGTAATTACCGATATCGTGGAACACGAAGGTTCCAAAATCGGGTACCTCTTTTATACCCAATACATTTCGGAATACAACAGCAGTCTCGATACCGCATTGCAATTTTTCCTCGACGAGCAAATTACTGATTTGGTTATTGATTTACGTTACAATCCGGGAGGTGTAACTACCGCAGCCCAACATCTTTGCAGCTCAATTGCTCCCTTGTCAACGGTAAACGGGAAAGAACCCCTGGTTACTTTTCAGTGGAATGATAAATACCAAAGCTACTGGAAATCAGAAAATATAACGGACCAGCTTGAAATTCCGTTTGTTGATACCACAGCTGTGAAAATGGGCTTAAACAGAGTTTATTTTTTAACCGGCAGTGGCACTGCTTCTGCTTCTGAATTAACAATTGCCGGACTGGAGCCATACATGGATGTTACTACTATTGGGGAGTCCACCTATGGGAAATATACAGGCTCAATAACAGTTACACCAGATTTTTACTACGAAAGCGAAGATTATTACAAAGAATTTGACAACTGGGGAATTCAGCCAATAGTTGTGCGCTATGCCAACTCTATGGGGGTTACCAATTTTAAAGATGGTTTTTCTCCCGACATCCCTGTTGAAGATGAACTTTTTGATGCGGTTCCCCTTGGTGACAAGTCAGAACCTTTACTGAAAGCAGCACTTGAAGATATTACCGGAACACCGGTTGTAGCCATGAAAAAAGCTAAAGTTGTTGATATACCTTATACTATTTTCGATCGCGGTTTTTCAAAATACGATGCCAATAAACGGGAAATGCTAATTGACAATTTAGAAAGGGAGTTGTTGGGGAAATAATAGGGCATAAACGTATTCGTGGCTGAATTCCATTGGCTTTACTTTTAAAACTGGTGCCAATTAGATTTTTAGCACTTTAGCTCCCCTTATTTTCCGGTTTTTGATATCCATCAGGGCTTCGTTGGCGTTTTCAAACGGATAAATAGTAACATCCGGTTTGATGGGAATTTCGGAAGCTGTTTTCAGAAAATTTCCGACACCCAAACACATTGCCTGCTTTTGAACAATAGCTGCTCCAATTTGCTTTTTAAAGTAGAAATTAATTAAAAAGTAAATAATGAAAAAAATATTGCTAAATATTGGATTTGTATTGTTACTGGTGCAATCTGCATTTGCTCAAACACCCGACCTTTACCCGCCAAATGAACCGGAGCCAATCGATTTCAGTTTGAAGAATATCATTCTATACTTCATTTTACCACTGGTGATCATCATTGCCTATTTTCTCTATCGAAGGAAAAAGCTTAAGGAAGCAAAGAAAAAAGAGGAAGGGAAAACATAATAATAATAAGACGTGAATGCATCGTACAAAAAATCTATTTCGGTTAAAAATAAATGCTATATTTTAAGTTTTTATTTTAACCCTGATTATTCACATATAAACCCTGCCTGCTATGCTGTCATTCCCCCATCAATGGGTAAAACAGCACCTGTAATAAATTTACTTTCGTCGCTGGCAAGGAACAAAGCCAGGTTTGCAATCTCTTCCGATTCGGCATATCTTCCAAGCGGTATGCCTTTCTCAAAACCTTTTTTAATTTCATCGCTTTTGCCAGGTCCGAATCCTTCCTCGAGCGAGCGCATCATTCGATTATCAACGGGTGATGGATTAATTGAGTTAACACGAATTTTTGATGGTGCACATTCAAGCGCTGCGCTTTTCATAATTCCTACCAGCGCATGTTTACTTGCAACGTAAGGCGAAATATTGGCTGTGCCCTGCATTCCTGCAACTGAAGAAGTGATTATGATACTTCCTTCATTATTCATTTCCGGAATTACATATTTTAATCCTAACCAGACTCCCTTTACATTTACATCCATAACTTTTTGAAATTCGTTCAATGGATATTCTGTTATGGGCATCACCTTACCTTCAATTCCGGCATTATTGAAAAAAACATCAATCTTTCCGAAAGCTTCGGCTGTTGCCTGAACGTAATTCCTAACCTGATCTTCCTTGCTGACATCAGCTACAATAAATTTAACATTTTTGCTTCCGGTTTCATCTGCAGCTTTCTTTAAATCGGCTTCATTTAAGTCAACCAGCATAACCCTGGCACCTTCACCGGCAAACAATTTTGCTGCAGCTTTTCCTATTCCCCCGGCACCTCCGGTTATCAATGCAGTTTTATCTTTCAAACGTTTCATAATTAAGTAATTTAAGTTATTCTTAACTAAATTTTATTGTGAAAAAATTATGCCACATGCAGAAGAATACATAAACAATTAATATTCAGAACAAATCAAAAAAAAACATAAAACACGGGTGTTGAATTTATGCTCAAATGGGGAACCAAATCCACAAAATTTCACATACCTGTCAATTTATTTTGAAGCATTCCAGGGAATTTAAAAAGAAATCAAAGCGGGTATAATCAGTAAAAATTGTAGCTGCTATTTGGTAATTTTAATTCCGTACTGTTTTATTTTGTTGTAGAGCGTTTTTCGGTCGATATTCAAAATTTTTGCAGCCTTCGATTTATTGTAATTCGCCTCAGTCAACGCATTTGTAATCACCTCTTTTTCGGTAACCAAAGTTGCTTCCTTTAGTTGGGTAATCTCTTCGCGTTTACTTGTTTTGAACTTGTTCGTCTCTCTGTTCAGGTTATTTAAGCGAATTTCGTCAGGTAAAACTTCGGGAACAATTAATTCCTCATTTGATAACAAAACTGCCCTGTTGATTACATTTTCCAGCTCACGTAAGTTTCCATGCCAGCTATACTCATAAAAAAGTTTTTCAGCCTCTTCATTAACACCTTTAACCGATTTATTAAAAGAAGCGTTTGCTTTGTCAATAAAAAACCGGGCAAATTCCATGATATCTTCGCCACGGTCGCGCAGCGGGGGTAAACTAATTTTAAACCCGTTGAGGCGGTGAAATAGATCTTCCCTGAAATTATTGGCCTCAACCATTTTCCCCAAATCATCATTGGAAGCCGTAATTATTCTTACATCTACTTTAATGACTTTATTATCGCCCACTTTATTGATAAACCTCTCCTGAAGTGCCCTCAGCAGTTTCACCTGGTTTTCGTAGGGCAGGTTGCCCACTTCATCTAGAAAAAGAGTACCTCCTTTTGCCTGCTCAAAATAGCCAATTTTGTTATTAATAGCTCCTGTAAAAGCTCCTTTTACATGGCCAAACAGTTCGCTGTTGGCCAGCTCCCTGGGAATGGCACCGCAGTCAACTGCCACAAATGGTTTATCTTTTCGTTTACTGGCATAATGAATAGCCTTTGCAATATATTCTTTTCCCGAGCCGGTTTCACCTTCTATCAGAACAGTTAAATCGGTTGGGGCAACCACTTTTACGTGTTGCATTACTTTTTGAATTGAGTGGCTGTTGCCGGTAATGAAATTTTCACGGAATGTGGTACTTGTTTCTCTCTCTTGTTTAGGCTCGAGGGCTTTATTAATAAGCTTGATTATTTCTTCGGGCTGAACTGGTTTGGTAACGTAATCAAAGGCTCCCGATTTAATCAGTTTTACTGCCATTTTTACTTCGGCATAGGCTGTCATGATAATAACCGGCAGCAGCGGCTTTTTTGATTTTATTGACTGAAGAACCTCATAACCATCGGTTCCGGGAAGGCGAAAATCACACAATACAATATCAAAATGATTCTTTTCAACCATTTTGATACCGTTTTTGCCTGAATAAGTGCCTTTTGCATCAAATTCTTTCTGCTGTAAATGATTGACCAGCAAGTCGCACATGAAAGTATCATCGTCAATGACTAATACTTTTTTCTTCATAAAAATAAGGGCTGTTTATTTCAAATTTATGGCTGATAAAACTCAGCCGGAGGCAAATAACTCCTTACCCCTTATACACAAAGATAAAATAAAATCTTAATAAAATTTTGGGTTAGTAAATACCTCGCTAAATCGTTTGCCAGCGGGTAGTCGATTTGTAATTATTCAAATATTCTTCCACCTCATTTTCCTTGCTGTCCTTTGGAGAACTAAAATCAAGTTTGAATTCATTTTTGTATTCCTGATTTTTGTCATTTTTAATGGAATTAAAGAAAAATTTCTTTATTGAAATTTCTAAACAGTTCAGCATTTTTTTTACTTTTTTCATGGTTTTCTTTTTTTAATGGTTATTTATCTGAATCATTTAAGCGTCGCAGCAGAACGGCTGCATAAGCACTCATTGAAGTTGTTTGTACAATTATATCTTCGGGTAAATCGAGATTGGCAGAAGTGAAATTCCATATTGCCTTAACGTCACAGTTTACCATATCTTCCGCAACATCCTGTGCCACGTTGTTGGGAGTGGTAAGAATCCCGATTTTTACATTCAAGCGCCCCGATAGAGTGAACAGTTTATTGTAGTCAAGAATATGAATTCCTCCAACTGATTTTCCAATTTTGGCTTCATCTGTATCGAAAGCTGCAATAATTTTCAGGCCCAGTTCCTGGTGCTCCTGGTAAGCCATAAGGGCTGAACCCAGATTACCAGCTCCAACCAGAAAAGCCTCGTTAATACGGTTGAATCCCAAAAATTCTTCCAAGGCATGTATTAATTCGTAAGTATTGTAGCCCACTCTCGGTTTGCCTTTAATTCCGGTAACCGATAAATCTTTGACCACCTGGGTTGGGTCGCAGCTTAATTTTTTACCGATTGTTGGTGCTGAAATATTGAGTACACCTTCCTCTTTTTGTTGCTCAAGAAAATATAAATAGCCCGGTAATCGTTTCAGTGTGGGCTCCGAAACCTGTTTTTTTGTTTTATATTTTCTTGATTCATTCATTTTATTATGCTTTTTTGTTTATTTCTTATTTCACTTCAAATATAAGACAAATCAAATTAAAGAAAAAATTCTTTAATTATTTTTTCTTTTTGTTAACTAAAATTTAAAACAACAACACAAGGCTTTAGAATATATTTTTTTTCCATTGGGTTGACAGGGGTATGCATACCACGGGCAAAAATTTTCTGGTTAAAGTAAAAATTAGAGTAGAAGGAGTAGGATTTTCCGGAAATTCCGGTGGAAACAGGATTTGTGCCGTTGTCAAGATAGTTTTTTAGCCTTAATCAAATTTTGAATTAAACTTGGTTGTGCAATTCCTTTAAAATAAAAGCACAATTAATTGTGCTTTTATTTTTGTGACCCCACCGGGATTCGAACCCAGATCATCAGAACCGGAATCTGACATTCTATCCATTGAACTATGGGGCCATTTTTACCAGCTGAGGCAAAAATAGTAAAAATCCTCTGTATTCCTACTCCCAATCCCACTTCGTTAATTCTACCTTAGTTGTTGATAAATACCAAGTCAATCAATGCCGCGTAACGGTAACAATTTTTACTTTTGTTGTTTAATTTTAACCGAATAAGATGCAAGATCAGGAAAAATCTTTAATTGTTTTTTTTGAATCATACGTGGATTCGTTTACCGGATTAACGCCGGATCAACAAAATAATTTTACCATTAAAAAGGAGCATTCATTGCGGGTGACTGACAATGCCCGTGAACTGGCAAATTACCTTGAGCTGGACGATGAAGACAAAAAAGTGGCTTTTACAGCCGCCGTTTTTCACGACATTGGCCGGTTTAAGCAATTGGTTGATTTTAATACTTTTAATGATGAAGTATCAGCAGACCATGCCGAATACGCTGTTCAAATTTTAAAAGAAAAGGAGATTTTAAGTAACCTGAACGAAGAATTACAACAACTTGTATTTGTAGCCATTCAATTGCATAATAAGCTCAGCCTGCCCAAAAAATTAAAAGAGCGCGAAATTATTCATGCAAAGCTACTACGCGATGCTGATAAACTCGATATATTGAAAGTACTGACCGATTATTACACCGATAAAAGCAAACCGCCCAACCATACACTAACGTGGGAACTGCCCACTGCAACAAAAGTCTCGCCGCAGGTTGTCAAAGAGGTACTTGCCGGCAAACTGGTTTCAAAAAGCGAAGTGAAAAGCGAGCTCGATGTAAAAATAATGCAGCTTTCGTGGGTTTACGATATTAATTTCAAACCCTCTTTTGAGCTGATTTCCAAGAACAGATTCCTTGAAAAAATATACAGCACACTGCCCAAAAATGATGAGATTATCGGGATTTACCGTAAAGTAAAAGTATTTGCAGAAAATAAATTGATTGAATAATGCAACAAGTTTGTGCAGTCTGGTTACACAAAAAGAAAAACCCAAAGACCAGCAAAAAAAGCTGGACCTTGGGTTCTAACTAAACACAATTGAAAAAGTTATCGCTTAAAAATATCTTGGTGATGTCACCAGTTCTTTTAGGGTATTTAACTCGTACGAAACCATAATTTCATGAGTTCCGTCGTTGTAATTACGCAAATTGGTTGTAGAAAAATCTATGGCATAACCAACCCTCAGGCTGTTGCCGAAAATCCACTGCGCTATAAATCCAAACGCATCCTGTGTGCGGTACATTCCTCCCAGCCAGAGCTTTTCTTTGAGCAGGAAGTTGGCCGACAGGTCAAACTGAACCGGCGCACCCATGGTGGCTTTTGTAAGGAAAGTAGGTTTGAATTTTAAATTCTCACCCAAATCGAATACAACGCCGGCCTCCAGGAAGTAGTGTCTCAACTCGGCCTGCACCGAAAAGTTGCTGGTGTTTTCGTCATCTATTTCGTTATGCAGCATTTTAGGTACCGAAAGCCCCACATAGTACTTCGGGTTGTACAGGAACAGTCCTGCACCAAAGTTGGGTATGAATTTCCGGGTTAAATCTCCCTGGAACATCGGGTCGTTTACACCCGGTGAAAGCTGGTACTCCTGCAGGTTATTGGAGTAATTGGTAAAACCACCCTTTATCCCCATCCGGAGGTTGGTAGCTTCTGTTACTTTCACGCGGTAGGAGTAGTCGGCATACACCCCAAACCGTTTTTCCTTGAACACATTATCGCTGATGACATTGAGTCCCAGTGCAACTTTATCGTTGCGCATAGGTGCCTGCATCGAGAATGTATAGGTTTGCGGGGCACCGTCCCATCCAGCCCATTGCTGGCGGGCAAGTACCATAAAACTTAACGATTCCCATGTTCCTGTATAGGCAGGATTTATGGTTTGCGAATTGAACATGTACTGCGTGTACATCGGATCCTGTTGTGCTAAAGAAGCATTGGCTGCGATTACCAAAACCAGAATTCCTAACCCTTTTGTGATATTTAATTTGAATTTCATAATTTTCATTTTTTCAGATTAAACATTAAATTACCTGTTAAGGAAAACTGAACCAGTAATCGGATCGCTTCCATCATTTAAGTGCAGAATATAGAAATAGGTACCAGGTGGCAGTTTCTCTTTGCCAATCGTCATTTTATTATCAGAACGACCGTCCCACCAGGCTTCTGTTGAGCCCGTCAAATCAGTGTTTCCGTAATTTTCTTTCTCATATACCATAACTCCCCAGCGGGTATAAACCTCGATGCTGGCATTTGGATATTGCTCCATACATTCAATTATGAAGTAATCGTTAATGCCATCTTCGTTGGGTGAGAATCCTTCAGGTATGAAGAACTCACAGGGTTGTTGTTCGCCAGGATCTCCAGGTTCTCCATCATATTCGTCAATGGTGATTTCACAACCTGTGGCACAACCTTCGGCATCGGTTACTATCACGAAGTAGTCTCCGGGCGAAAGTCCTGTGGCAACGGCCGTTGTTTGCCCGTCGCTCCATTCGTACGTGTAATCACCCCAGCCTCCGGATACAATTACCTCAGCCCCGGCGTTTCCGGCTTCCGAAACCGGGAATACTTCTTCAATGTAGCAGCTCAACTGCTGGTCAGGTTGTCTAACGGTTATTGTTACTTCTGTCTGGTCGCACAGCGATTCTCCTGATTCCGGTATATCACATATTTCGTAGGTGAATGTTACGTCACCTTCGTAGCCCGGTTCATGCATATATTCAAAAGTGCCGTCTTCGTTCAGTGTCAGCTCCCCGGCATTTACGTCAGAGATGAGTACCGGTGCAGTTAATTCGTCGCTGTCAGGATCGGAATCGTTCTGCAGTACATCGATTATAACTGAGCTGCAGTCTGTAATGGACAGCACGTCGTTTTCGGCAACCGGTGGCTGGTTGGCTTCTTCTTCAATAACGAAATAAGCTGTTGCGCGGTCGCAGGCAACCGGTTCGCTATCGTCGCATACCTCGTAAGCAAAGTGGTCGTTACCGTCGAATCCTATATCGGGTGTGTACTCGAATGTTCCGTCCGCATTCAATGTTGCGGAACCATTTGCAGGCTCCTGCACGATAGTAAATGAAACCTGGTTGTCACCTTCAGGGTCGTAATCGTTTTCGGAAACATCGCCCGAAACCGGAACATCCACTTTGGTGAAGTACGCGTCATCAACACCTACTGTGGTATTGGTAGTTTCATTAATTGCTCTGATGTCGATAGTAACTTTTGCTTCATCGCACAATACCGGTTCGCCATCGTCACAAATTTCATACACGAAAGTTACTTCTCCGGTAAAATCTGCTTCAGGAACAAAGTTGAAAGCCCCGTCAGTATTAATGGTCAGTGATCCGGAAGACGCAGGGGAAACAGGAGAAACGTTGATTTCAATATTATCCCCATCCGGATCGTAATCATTAGCCAGCAGCTGACCATTAACAGGAGTGTTTACTTTCCCGGTGTAGTTGTCGGCTACAGCTACCGGCGGACGGTTTTCATCTTCGTAGTCGAACACAGAGATTGTAACAGTTGCGTTATCGCATAATCCGCTGGCATCGCAAATTTCGTAAACAAATTCATCTTTGCCGGTGAATTCTTCATTCGGTGTATAGATGTAGCTTCCGTCAGCGTTGAGCGCCACAGTTCCGTTCGATGGCCCTTCAACAGGCTCCGGTTTTACAGTCAGTACATCGCCGTCAGGATCAATATCGTTGGTGGATACATCCCCGTCAACCGGTGTATTGATATGAGTTGTATTGATGTCGTTCCGTGCAACCGGCGGGTTCAGCACTTCGGTAATGGAGATGGTTACATCGGCCTGGTCGCAAAATCCGTCGGTATTGCAAATTTCATAAGTAAATACGTCGGTTCCCACATAATCTTCATTGGGTGAATAAACAGCTTCACCTGTAACCGGATCAATTTCAACTGTTCCGTTTTGCGGATCAACTGTTACAGTCACGGTTGATGGATCGAGCGCGTCGTTGCAATCAGTATCGTTGGCAAGAATACCGATAGAAACCGGTGTGTTTTCCTTCGTTGTAACGGCATCGTCTTCAGCCACAGGCGGAGTAAGTACAGTAACGGTCATAGCACATTCATCTGTATTTCCCGATTCATCTGTAATTGTCCAGGTAACAACTGTTGCTCCTGCCGGATAGGTGCCACTGGCATCTGCTGTATTGGTGTAGTCGTTAATCACTGTTGTTTCACCGCAATTGTCAGTCATAGCTATCGGAGCCGGTACGGTAACATCCGATTCACAAACCCCTGCATCAGCTGTAACGGTGATGTCTTCAGGACAGGTAATCACCGGAGCTTCATCATCAGTAACTGTCACATTAAATGAACAGCTCACTGTATTTCCTGCATTGTCTCCGGCAGTAACTTCTACAGTGGTTGTGCCAACCGGGAACAGCGTTCCGGGTTCGTGGCTGTAACTCACTTCAGCTGTGCCGCAGTTATCCTCCCCAATCGCTTCAAATTCCACAACAGCTCCGCATACACCTGCATCAGCTGAAACTGTAATGTATTCAGGACAGGTAATTGAAGGAGCGAACTCATCGATAACTGTTACAAATGCCTCGCAGGTCGATTCATTTCCACATAAATCGGTGGCAGTAACTGTTACTGCTACTTCCTGTCCGGCATCGGCGCAGTCGAATGAATAACGCGACAATGAAATGTCGATATCTTCAGCATTGCTGCAATTGTCGGAAGTTTCAACCACCATTGCTTCAATATCTTCCTCTGTGAGTGCGTACTCTCCGTTTTCATCAAGCGAAACGCTGATATTGCTGCAGCTAACAACAGGCGGTAAATTGTCTCTTACTGTAATCACCTGTACCTGTTCATCGGCTGCATTTCCGCAGTCATCCACCAGGCTCCAGGTTCTGGTAATTATTTTTTCACCTTCACACTGGCCTTCCGAAAGCACATCTTCGAATGTTGCTTCAATACCTGACGAGCAGTTATCGGCTTCATCGCTCACATCGCCTGTTACGGCAATACCGGCATCAAATTCGCAGTTGTCGTCGGTATAGATAACGATATCATCCGGTGCGGTGAAAGTTGGCGCTTCGGTATCGTCGATGTAAAATACCTGAGTTACCGAAGAGCTGTTTTCACACGCGTCGTACACAGTGTAGGTGCGGGTTACCTCGATGGGGCAGGTACCTGACGCAACGTCGTTTGATGCAACCACCAGGTCTTCTTTGGCCGTACAGTTGTCGGTAATGGTTAACCCGGTAAGTTCAAGCTCTTCCACTGTTCCGGCAGGTGCAGGAAGCACTTCCCGGTCGCAACCTTCGAGTGTAGTCGATTCGGGCACACCACTAATAACCGGTGCAATTTTGTCATCAACATTAATTAATTGAGTACAGGTTGCTGTATTTCCGTCGAAATCAGAAATCTGATAAGTGCGCGAAATGATTTCCGGACAGGTTACATTGTACTTAAATTCACTCACAAACATGAAACTGCTTTCGTCCACCTCATTATTGTCGGTGGCAAAACCGCCTGCCTGCATGAACGCTTCATACGAACTATAGGGTTCCGGAACTTCACCAATACAGTCAACGGTAATGGTTGGCGGACATTCGAGTATCGGAGCCTCTTCATCCTGAACCGTTACAGTAAATGCACAGGTGGCTTCATTTCCGCAGTCGTCAACTATTGTGTAGGTAACAATAGTTTCCCCTAAATCATAATAACCGCTTGCGTTTTCTGTGCCGGTGTAATCGTTGGAGTAGCTGTCAATTCCGCAATTATCGCTCACTGTGGGCAGCGGAATCGTTACATAAACTGAAGTCGTACCTTCATCAGCCACGGCGGTAATATCAGTTGGGCAGATGATGGTGGGGTTGGTG
>NZ_JBSQIC010000066.1:0-21486 GCF_055108615.1 Tangfeifania sp.
TGCTCCGAAAATCAGGGAAAAACCGGGGAAAAAAAAGAAAGGAGGGAAAAATAAGAAATTAAAAAATTTTTGAGCTGATAACGACACAGTGAGAAGCCTGTATTTTTGCTGTACAGTATTACTATGCGCTTTTTTGAAAACCGTCGACATATTCGAAATAGAATTATTTAAACCCTGAATTGCTGTTGAACAAAGAAATACTAAAAATATTGATAAAAATTCTATAAAAACTAAAGTCTTTTCTTCCTCCCCTCTCTTTTGGAGAGGGGACGGGGGTGAGGCTCTTAAAATATATTAATCATGGCAAGACCAGTAACACTATTCACCGGACAATGGGCCGATCTTCCCATTGAAACCATGTGCCAAAAAGCAAAAGAATTTGGATACGATGGCCTCGAACTTTGTACCTGGGGCGACCACATGGAAGTTGACAAAGCCGACCAAGCCTACTGCGACGAGCGGAAAGCCCTGCTGAAAAAATACGATTTGGATTTATACACCATTTCCACACACCTCGTGGGGCAATGTGTATCCGATGCAATCATAGACGAACGCCACAAAGGGATTCTGCCCGATTACATTTGGGGAGATGGCGACCCTGAAGGAGTGCGCCAGCGTGCTGCGGAAGAAGTGATAAAAACTGCCAAAGTGGCTAAAATGCTGGGGCTCGATACGGTAGCAGGCTTCACCGGAAGCCCGGTTTGGCACAAGCTTTACGCTTTCCCGCCAATCCCGCCGGGAACCATTGAAAAGGGCTACGAAGAATTTGCCCAACGCTGGATTCCTATTCTAAATGAATTCCAGAAAATAGGAGTGAAGTTCGCGTTGGAAGCCCATCCGTCAGAAATCGCATTCGATATTCACTCTGCCCATCTGACTTTGCAGGCGCTGGATAACCACCCGGCCTTCGGATTTAATTACGACCCGAGCCATTTCGGTTATCAACATGTTGACTACGTGCGCTTTATTTATGAATTTTCCGACCGGATATTCCATGTTCACATGAAAGATTCTTACTGGAGCGATGTACCGAAAGGCATTGGCGTTTTTGGCGGCCATGCTGAATTTGGAGATAACCGCCGCTACTGGAACTTCCGTAGTTTGGGCCACGGAAGTGTCAATTTCGAAAATATCATCCGTGCACTGAACGACATTGGCTACAACGGGCCGCTTTCAGTAGAATGGGAAGACAGCGGAATGAACCGCGAAGCCGGAGCAACCGAAGCCTGTCAGTTTGTAAAGAATGTGGATTTTGAACCATCCGACGTGGCTTTCGACGATGCAATGCAGAAAGACAAATAAAAAAAAGTAAGACCGAAGCCGGAAGTCAGAAAAATAATTAACAGACATCCGGCTACCAACTTTTAATCTAATAATTATAATTAATGACAACTAGAAGAAGTTTTATTAAAAAATCGGCCCTGGCAACTGCCGGGGTTGGAGTAGCTGCTTCAATGCCGCTAGCATCGTGTGTGGGCTCAAATGAAAAACTGGTATGCGGACTGATCGGCGCAAACGGAATGGGGTTTGCCGACTTGCAGGCATTTCTACGCCATTCAAATACTGAATGTGCAGCCATTGCCGATGTTGATGAAAATGTATTGAACAGGCGAATTGCCGACACCGAAAAAATCCAGGGTAAGAAACCCAAAGGTTTTAAGGATTTCAGAAAATTACTGGAAGAACCAGGAATTGATGTGATTATTATTGGTACACCCGACCACTGGCATTGCATACCTTTTGTAAATGCAGCAGAAGAAGGGAAGTATATTTATTGCGAAAAACCACTTGGGAACTCCATCGAAGAGATAAATATCATGGAGAAAGCAGCTCATAAATACAACTCCATTGTTCAGGTAGGAATGTGGCAACGCAGCGACAAGCACTGGCTCGATGCAGTAGATTTTGTACACTCGGGTAAACTCGGAAAAATACGAACTGTACGAACCTGGTCGTACCAGGGATGGATGAAATCAATTCCGGTAAAACCCGATGGCCCCGTACCCGAAGGAGTGGATTACGATTTCTGGCTCGGGCCAGCCCAAAAACGTCCGTTCAATCCCAACCGGTTTCACTTTAATTTCAGGTGGTTTTGGGATTATGCCGGAGGATTAATGACCGACTGGGGCGTTCATATCATCGATTTCGGATTGTATGGAATGAAAGCCAAAGCACCCAAATCGGTCATGTCGATGGGAGGCAAATTCGCTTACCCTGATGATGCTTGTGAAACACCAGATACTATGCAGGCCCTTTATGAATTCGATGGTTATACAATGCTGTGGGATCATGGACTTGGAATTGATGGCGGATACTACGGACGTTCACATGGCGTGGGATTTGTTGGTGAAAACGGAACCCTTGTCGTTGACCGGGGGGGCTGGGAAGTGATTCCCGAAGGCGGTAACAACCCAAGAATGGAACGCGTGGAACTGAAAAAAGGTGACGGACAAGGATTGAATAACAATATGAAGAATTTCATTGAATGTATTCACGACAATGATCGCAATACGAACGTAAATGTTGGTATTGCCGCCAACACAGCACGAGTCGCTCACCTTGGAAACATTGCACTCAAGTCAGGAACAAGGTTATACTGGGATGCCGATAACAGCAAATTCATTGATGATAACAACGCTAACGAATACCTGACTCCTACCTACCGCGCTCCCTGGGAGTTACCAAAAGTTTAAGTAGAATTATTATCATATTAAAAATCTGGTAACGAAAGTTACTGGATTTTTTTATTTCCATATTTCTCAAAATTTTCAATATAATCTAAAATCTGATATAAAGATTTTCCAAATTCATTTTTTATTTGAAAATCCCAAAACCGGAGGACTTTCCAACCTTCGTTAATTAATAAGTCGTTATTTTGTTTATCCCGCTGAATATTACGCTCAATCTTTGGGATCCAGAAATCCCTGTTCGATTTTATTTTTCTCTTTTTTTCTTCCCAATTATATCCATGCCAGAATGCCCCATCAACAAATATTAAAAGTTTATATTTTGAAATTACGATATCAGGTGAGCCAGGCAATTTCTTAACGTTTTTACGGTACCTTATACCTAAATTCCAAAGAACTTTTCGTAATTTTTGTTCCGGCTTTGTCTCTTTACTTTTTATTTTGCTCATTAGTTTTGAACGAGCTTTTGTAGTATAGAAACCATTTGCTTCGTTGAATCGTGGAACTTTAATTTTACTTTCCTGATACTTTTTCAAAATTATTTTGTTTGTTAATAATGCACAAAGTTCTTGTTTTTATCAAAAAAATGCAATTAATTTGTAACCATGTATAATGTTGTATATATTGGTTATTAAATGAAGGAATATTACACTATTTCAGAAGTTGCAGACTTATTATCAGTAAGTAAAGAAACTTTACGACGTTGGGATCGAAATGGCAAACTTGAGGCGGTTCGTGAGCCGATGAGTAATTATCGGGTTTATAAAAAGGATCAACTAAAAATTTTTGATGAATTAGATTTTTTATTTAACTCTAATGAAAATACTAATTACATTGAACCCATTCATGATTTTAACGCGATTGAATTATTTGCAGGGGCTGAAGGATTAGCTCTTGGCTTAGAAAAAGCAGGTATTAAATGCCTTGCATTAAATGAAATTGATCACTGGGCTTCGGAAACATTAAGGAAAAATAGACCTAACTGGAATGTAATCGAAGACGATGTAAGTAATATATCATTTGAAAAATATAAAGGTAAAGTTGACATTATCACCGGAGGATTTCCCTGTCAAGCTTTTAGCTATGCCGGTAAAAAACTTGGGCTCAAAGATGCCCGTGGCACTTTATTTTATGAATTTGCCAGAATTGTTAAAGAAACAATGCCCCCGATCTGTGTTGGCGAGAATGTTAGAGGATTGCTTAATCATGATGGTGGCCGCACAATTGAAGGCATGATTTCAATTTTAGACGAAATTGGTTATAAAGTGTTACCTCCTCGTTTACTTAAAGCTATCTTTTATAAAGTCCCGCAAAAGAGAGAGAGAGTATTAATTGTAGGAATAAGAAAAGATTTAAATCCCAATTTTTTTAGTTTTCCCAAACCATACAAAAAAATTTATAACCTAAAAGATGCGTTAAAAAAAGGAGAACTATATAGTTCTGATGTACCTCATTCAGAAGGGCAAAGTTATCCTCAAAAGAAGAAAGCAGTATTAGAGAAAGTCCCTGAAGGAGGATATTGGCGGGACTTACCCATTGATATTCAGAAAGAATATATGGGGAGAAGCTTTTATTTAGGCGGCGGGAAAACGGGTATGGCAAGGAGAATGAGTTGGAATGAACCTAGCTTAACACTAACGTGCAGTCCTGCTCAAAAGCAAACGGAAAGATGTCATCCCGAAAAAACGAGGCCATTCACTGTTAGAGAATATGCAAGGATTCAGACCTTTCCTGATGATTGGAAATTCTGTGGATCAATTGCGCAACAATACAAGCAAATTGGCAATGCTGTTCCAATTAATTTGGCAAAGGAAATTGGTTATTCAA
Source organism: Tangfeifania sp. (assembly GCF_055108615.1). Lineage (NCBI taxonomy): Bacteria > Pseudomonadati > Bacteroidota > Bacteroidia > Marinilabiliales > Prolixibacteraceae > Tangfeifania > Tangfeifania sp. Next base: position 4,515 of record NZ_JBSQIC010000066.1, read on the forward strand.
TTATCCGTTTTTTAAATAATGTTCATTTGCAAACTAAAAATAAAATTAGCACAAATAATAGTAACATTATTGAATAAACCATTCCATTCAATTATATTTAGGTTTTTAAAAGCCTAAATCCATTATAATGCCGTATTTAAATTGGATATCTAACAAAGATCTTGAAACTGCTGTAAACCATTTGATAGAAAAAGCAAAGGAAGCCAGACATAGGGCATCTACGAAATTCGGAAAGAATATAATAGATCCCTTCGCTGCACTATTTGAAATATCGGGTTTTGAATTGAATTATGACTTGTGGGCTAAAAACGAAACTAATCGGCAAGCACAGAAAACCTTACAAAACCATATTGGAGAATTCCATCAAATCATTATAGGCTCATGTGAGGGATGGCAAAACATGAAAACTGGTAATGTAATAGACCTGATCTCACATGAGAAAAAGATAATTGCCGAAGTAAAAAATAAATATAATACGATCTCAGGAAAGTAAAAGAAGTTGATAAATTGAAAAAATTCTTTCACCTGGCATTTGGATAAATGTTCTATATCCTATTTTTAAATAGCTGCATAATTTTAACTATTTACATCATTATTCTTTCATTCTTTGCACTGGGTGGCATTGCATTTTATATTATAAACCGAAAAAAAGATAAAAAAACTGCACGTGCCAGCTGGTTAAAATTCGGTGTGTATTTTATAATTATTAACGTCCTGTTTTTGTGCATTGCCTTTGCCCCACAAGTGTTCAGGTATATTGTTCTGTTTATTATTTTAGTTGGTGCGGGCGAATTATTGTCCCTTTTTAAACGGTCAATTTTCAGAAATATCACTTTTTTCGATATCTCATTCATCGTTTATCTGATTTTCAGTGCAGGGTTCTATTTTTTCAGTCAATTAGACAACAAGCTTATACTTTTCACTTTTCTGATTCTTTCCATATTCGATGCATTCAGCCAGATAAGCGGCCAGCTATTTGGGAAAAATAAGGTATTGCCACGGATAAGTCCCGGAAAAACCGTGGAAGGTGTTTTGGGAGGTGCAGTTGTTGCAATAATTACTTCGTTTTTATTTCACAGCCTCACCGGAAAACAAACCATAAGTTCACTGCTTCTTGTAATCGCCATAATCTTCTTTGCATTTACCGGCGACGCACTTGCATCAATGTATAAAAGAAAGTTTGGTGTGAAAGATTTCTCGCAATTACTTCCCGGGCACGGGGGTTTTCCCGACAGGTTCGACAGCCTCATTGCCGGAGGCCCAGTTGTGGGATTAATTGAATTTATCGGTTCTAAAATTTAATGTTATGAATGTACAAATTGGTTTGACAATCAGTACAATTGCCCTGTATTTTAACCAGATGAAACTTAACCTCAAAATTTTTAGCATTGCTCTGGTTATTTCTTTGGTAAGTACAATTGCTGAATTAATTAGCTGGAAAGGAATTGATAATTTACTAATCCCATTGAGCGTGTTATTAGTTTTATTGCTGATGCTATAGTACAACAAAATTATTATTTTTGAAACGCAAATTAACACTGACTTTTCATGAAGAAACTTTACTTCAAAGGAGAAAACATACTGAATATTCCCAATATTATCAGCTCTTACAGGGTAATCACATTCCCGATAATTTTAGTACTGGCTCTTTTAGGAAATGTACAATGGTTTGTTATACTTTTATGTATTAACCTGTTAAGCGACATTATCGACGGGTTTATTGCCCGAAAGTTTAATATTGTTACCCGGTTTGGTGCCGCAATCGATAACCTGGGCGATATTGGCACCTATATCCTGGCGCTTTACGGCTTGTTTGCTTTTAAATGGGAACCTGTAAAACCCCACTCCTGGCTCCTCTTTCTGTTCCTGGCTGTTTTTGTACTAAGCTATATTGTAGCTCTCATCAGGTTCAAAAAAATACCCGGCCTTCATCTTTACGGTGCAGTAATAACCGGATACCTCCAGGGTGCCTTCTTTTTCGTGCTTTTTGTTTGGGGCTTTAACCTCTGGTTTTATTACATTGCAATTGGCTGGGGTACTTTGGCCTATATTGAAAAAATAATTGTGCTGTTAAAAACAGATGACATCAGACCCGGACTTAAGGGCATCTACTGGATTTTACAGAACGAAAAGAAAAGCCATTGAAAATTTAACCAAATTTAGAAATTGAATTTTAAAATCACGCACTCCATTTGGCACAACTCCCATAATTTGATAACTTTCAGCCGGAAATAGTAACCAACTAAAAATTTTGCAATATGACTTATCTACCAAAAGAAAACCGTTACGATTCGATGCTTTATAACCGCTGCGGAAAGTGGGGTTTAAAACTGCCGGCAGTTTCACTGGGCCTCTGGCATAATTTCGGGGGAATTGATAATTTTGAAAACGCCCGCGCTATGCTTCACCGGGCCTTCGACCTGGGAATTACCCACTTCGACCTGGCCAATAATTATGGTCCGCCTCCGGGTTCGGCAGAAGAAAATTTCGGAAAAATACTGAAACAGGATTTCAGCGCCTACCGCGACGAACTGGTAATATCCTCGAAAGCCGGCTACCTGATGTGGCCCGGGCCATACGGGGAATGGGGAAGCCGCAAATATGTGCTGGCAAGCCTCGATCAAAGCCTGAAACGCTTGGGGCTCGATTACGTGGATATCTTCTACTCGCATCGTCCGGATCCGGACACGCCGTTGGAAGAAACCATGATGGCGCTCGACCATGCCGTTCGTTCCGGCAAAGCATTGTATGTGGGTATTTCAAATTATCCGGCTGGCATGGCCAAAGAAGCCGCCCAAATTTTGAAGGAACTTGGAACGCCCTGCCTGATGCACCAGCCACGCTATTCAATGTTTGAGCGCTGGGTGGAAGACGGACTCCTGGATGTGCTGGAAGAAGAAGGAATTGGATGCATCCCGTTTTCGCCGCTGGCGCAAGGACTGCTCACCGATAAATATTTGAATGGAATTCCCGAAGGTTCACGTGCCACCCGTGAAGTTTTCCTGAAAAAAGAAGATGTGAAATCGGCACACGACAAAATTGTTCAACTGAATGAAATTGCTCAAAACCGCGGGCAGTCACTGGCGCAAATGGCACTGGCCTGGATATTGAAAGACAAACGGATTACATCGGTTTTGATTGGGGCCAGTTCAGTAAACCAAATTGAAGACAACGTGGCCATGTTGCAAAAACGTTCGTTTTCAGAAGAAGAACTGGAGCAAATTGAGAAAGTATTAAACGAGTAATATCACGTTGTTTGCCTGGTAAATTAACACCTAAAATGGTATAAAAAACGAATTGAAGGCAAAGAGAAAGCCCCGCCGGTTGGCGGGGCTTTTCAGCATAAACTTATATTTCTAAACCATTCTGTTCACCTTCATTAAAGGCTTAAAAGCATTTCTGCCCCCCAAAAGAGACCGAAAATAACTGCCATTCCGGCAATTGCTCCTGCTGCCAGTGACAGTAATATATTTACCGGCAGCTTTTGTTTTTCATTCTCAGTACTTGTTGTAATAACAATCTGATTCTGATTTGTTTTTGTTTCCATAGTTCTCTGTTTTTGTTTAAAAAAGACAAATTTGTCTTTTGCAAAAGTATCTATTTTTCTCAAACATGTTTCAAAACATAAATAAAAACAGCTCTTTGTTAAATTACTGTTAATGTAACGGTTACGATTATAGCAACGAATCCTTCCCAAAAAAAGTTTACGGGAATAATTTCAGTTATCAACAAAATAATGTTTTATAGCCTGCCTGGCAATGGAAAGAGGGACTTTGAACCGGTTAATATTTTTTTAAATAGCAGACTCAAACTGCTTCAAAAAACGGATATCATTTTCAAAAAAGTAGCGGATGTCTTTAATCCCGTAACGGAGCATTGCAATCCTTTCAATTCCCATCCCGAATGCAAAGCCGGTATATTTCCGGCTATCGATGTTACAGGCTTCCAAAACATTTGGATCGACCATTCCACATCCGAGAATTTCGAGCCAGCCGGTATATTTACATACATTGCAACCTTCGCCTCCGCATATGGAACAGCTCACATCCATTTCGGCGCTGGGCTCGGTAAACGGGAAATACGAGGGGCGCAGCCGGATTTGGGTTTCTTCGCCAAACAATTCCTTCGCAAAATAAAGCAAGGTTTGTTTCAAATCGGCAAACGACACATTTTCGTCAACGTACAAACCTTCAACCTGATGAAAAATACAATGTGAACGTGCCGAAATGGCCTCGTTGCGAAATACACGGCCCGGGAAAATCGCACGAATAGGTGGTTCTTTTTGTTCCATTACCCTGATTTGCACGCTCGAGGTATGGGTACGCAGCAGAATGTCCGGATCTTTTTCAATAAAAAAAGTGTCCTGCATATCGCGGGCAGGGTGCTCAGGCGGAAAATTCAACGCCGAAAACACATGCCAGTCGTCTTCAATTTCAGGTCCTTCGGCAACGGTAAAACCTAACCGGCCAAAAATGCTAATGATTTCGTTTTTCACCAGTGCCAGCGGGTGGCGTGTTCCCAGCTTTACAGGTTCCCCCGGGCGGGTTAAATCCAAACCGTCGGTACCCGAATCACTTTTGCTGAAAGAATCGCGCAGGTTATTGATTTTGTCGAGCGTAAAATTTTTCAGGTCATTAATGGCTTTCCCAACCTCTTTTTTCTGCTCGTTGGGCACATTTTTAAAATCGGCAAAAAGCTGATTGATTTTCCCTTTTTTGCTGATGTACTTAATTCTCAATTCATCCACCTCTTCAAGTGAGGAAGCTTTTGCTTCATCGATTTCCTGTTGTAAAGCCTTGATCTTTTCTAACATTTCGGGCCAGTTTTTTTATTGAAACGACAAAGATAATGATTCCTGCTAAAATCAAAATTCAGTAAATTAAAAGCTTCAAATATAAATTTTGCATGAAGGGAAAGCAGAATTTATGAAATAGAAGTTTCTCTAAAAAAAGAGACGGTACCTTTAAAAAGATACCGCCGGGAATTAAAAGCCAACTTTTCAGGATGGCTGATTTTATATAGTTCTAACTGAATACTAAACAACTGTCCTACATCACATTTAGATTTACAAATTTTATGCCAAGCCTTCAAAAACATCAAATAGTCAGGTCCCTGATCCAACTATTTTTCCCACATAATTTTCAACGATTTGTATAGTTTCTGAAACATGAAACAAGGACAGGGTTCAATTCCAGTTCATAAGTTTTTAGTATTGAAAAAAAGGAAAATTGAATTAAATTTGCAGGAAAACAGCGTTTTAATTACATTCCCTGAAAAATCATCAGGGGCAAGTGTACGATGTGTTAAAAATTAAAAGCATTTAGCTAAAAAAAATGCAAAACATATATTCCAAATATTTTTCTGAGCAATCGCTCTGGAAAAAAATCCAAGAGTTTTCAAAGACTGCGGGAGCAACTGTTGTGTACGCTGTTCTACTTCTGTTTTATGTGATGAAATCAAAAGATGTAACAGTTAAAACAAAAGTATCAATTGCTGCGGCGCTCGGTTATTTTATCCTGCCCACCGATGCCATTTTCGACTTAACTCCATTAATTGGTTATACCGATGATTTTGGGGTGCTGATTTTTGCCCTCTCGCAGGTTTCATCGAGCATCACTCCTGAAATTAGAAACAATGCAAGAACAAAACTTGGGGAGTGGTTTGGTGAAATAAACGAAGATGAACTTCAGGATTTAGAAAATAAAATATTCTGAACTATAGGTTTAACCGTCACTATTTCACCCCCTTAATAAATGTTAATTTAAATCCTTTACCTTTGCCGTTTAAATTCCTGCGAAATGATTGATTTTACACTTTTACAATGGGCACTCCTGTTTTTTTGCGCGATGTTTATCGGCATGTCGAAAGTGGGAGTCCCCGGAGTTTCTATGATTGTTGTTCCTGTACTGGCAATTATTTTCGGTGGCAAGGCATCTACAGGTGTTTTGTTGCCAATACTTATGATGGCCGATTGGTTTGGAGTGGGTTATTATCACCGTCATGCAAAATGGAACTACTTATGGAAACTGCTCCCCTGGGCATTCGTAGGTGTAGGAATTGCCTTGTGGGTAGGTGAAGTGGTCAACGACGAATGGTTTAAAAATATCATTGCCATCGTCGTTTTCATCTGCATTGGCTTAATGCTTTGGAAAGACCGTAAAAAAAGCGCCAACCTTTTCCCCGACACCTGGTGGTTTGCAGCCTTGATGGGAATTTTAGGAGGTTTTGCAACTATGATTGGAAATGTTGCCGGCCCCATATTTGCCATCTATCTGTTGGCCATGCATCTTCCCAAAAACAATTTTATCGGCACCCAGGCCTGGTTCTTTCTAATCATCAATGCCGGTAAATTTCCGTTACACCTTTTAATATGGAAAACCATTAACTGGCAAACGCTGAAACTCGATTTGCTGCTTTTGCCCGGAATTGCGCTGGGAGCTTTGCTGGGAATTTGGCTTGTGAAAAAAATACCCGATAAAACATATCGTGCGTTCGTAATTGTTGTTACTGTGTTATCTGCTTTTCTTTTGCTGATTTAATGTGTAAACATAAAATGTGTTTTTGTACATTTGCAAAAAATAAGGTCAAAACACAAATCAGGTAAAAAACTGCTAACAACAAAAAAACATGGAGCCACTCACTCTTTTCTTCAAGGATATTAAAATTGAAAATATACTTGATATTGGAACCGGCAGTGGAGATTTCATAAACACTTTGAAAGAAACATTTGCAGATGCCAAAATTACGGCCGTTGACCCTGATAAGGATTCCTTAGCAACTGCACGAACCAGGTTTCCTGACATCACTTTTAGCGAGATGGTTGCAGAAAACCTGCAGTTCGGGGATAATTCGTTCGATCTGGTAAGTATTTCAATGGCCCTGCATCATCTGAACAAAGTAAAAAAGGGGTTGAAAGAAATGAAAAGAGTGGTAAAGCCGGGAGGATGGATAATCATAAATGAATTGATAAGCGACAATTTAAACCCGGCGCAGGAAGTGCATAAGATGTACCACCATTTTAAGAGCCGTATCGACCGCATGACAGGCATTTGCCACCGCGAAACATTTACAAAAGCCGCTATCCTGCAAATGCTGAAAACAACTGCAATTCCCGTACAGTTCTTTTTTGAATATAATCAGGAAATTAATCTTACTGAAAGTAATGAAGAACTTGAGCAAAGAGTAGAAAAAATGGAAGAGGCGCTTGAAAGAATAAAAGGCCGGAAAGAATACGAGCTGATGAAACCTGAAATTGATACTTTTAAAGAAAAAGCAAGTATTCATGGGTTTCAGCCTGCCACAAAACTGGTAATTGCCGGAAGGGTAAAATAAAAATCAACTACTGCTTAATGCTTCTGCTCCACTCACAATTTCGAGAATTTCATTTGTTATTGATTCCTGCCGCTCTTTGTTATATTGAAGGGTAAGATCTTTAATTAATTCAGTTGCATTATCGGTTGCATGGTGCATGGCGGTCATTCTTGCCCCGTGTTCGGCGGCATGCGAATCGAGCAGTGCCTTGTAGAACTGAATTTTTAATGAACGGGGAATAAGTTCACGAACAATAAATTCTTTTGAAGGCTCAAAAATATAATCGGTAAATTCAGATGTTTCATTTTTGTCATCCATTTTAACCGGTAAAAACTGTTCAGCTGCATTTACCTGAACAGCTGCATTTTCAAACTGATTATACACCAAATCGATACGATCGTAATTTTCATCAGTAAAAGATTTCATAATGGCCGTTGCCAGCTCGGTCACATGTTCAAAATCGAGGTGATCAAACAATTCGTTTTTACTTTCAATCACCTTCATTTCCCGCAACTTAACCTGTCGCTCGCCTTGCTTGCCAATGCACAAAAACTCAACATTCCCCAACCTGCTTTGCATGCTGTAATTTGTTTTTACATGCTCAACGGCTTTTTTGGCAATGTTTAGATTAAATCCTCCGCAAAGACCACGATTTGACGAGATAAGAATAATCAGCACCTTTTCAGGTTCCCGGGGTTGGGTATAAACTGAATCGGCCTCATTTTCCAGGCTGCCACTAAGTGAAACAAGAAGTTCATGCAATTTGCCGGCATAAGGCCTGATTCTTAAAATAGCATCCTGAGCTTTTTTCAGCTTGGCTGCCGAAACCATCTTCATTGCACTGGTTACCTGCCTTGTGGTTTTTACCGAGGCAATGCGCGTACGTATTTCTTTTAAACCAGCCATACCCTGTTAATCCTCTTCTTCAGTTTTCTTTTTGTATTTTTCGGCCACCTCCATTGCTACATCTTTCAGTACTTTTTCAATTTTATCAGTTAAATTACCCTGCCTGATTGAGTCCAACACATCGCGATGTTCCATTTCCATCAGCTCAAGAAAAGCGTTTTCGAATTCTTTTATCTTTTCTACAGGAACAAACCTCAACAACTCATTCACCCCGCAATAAATGATAGCAACCTGATGCTCAACCCGCATGGGTGTGTATTGCTTTTGTTTCAATACTTCCACGTTTTTGCGGCCTTTATCGAGAACCCGCATTGTGGCCGCATCGAGGTCGGAACCGAATTTTGAGAAAGCTTCGAGTTCGCGATACTGCGCCTGATCGAGTTTAAGCGTACCCGACATTTTTTTCATGGACTTAATCTGTGCATTTCCACCTACCCGGGATACTGAAATACCCACATTAATTGCCGGTCGCACTCCGGAGTTGAACAAGTTGGAGTCGAGAAAAATTTGTCCGTCGGTAATTGAAATTACATTAGTTGGGATATAAGCCGAAACATCACCTGCCTGCGTTTCAATAATTGGCAGCGCGGTTATTGATCCTCCGCCTTTTACTTTGCCTTTCAGTCCTTCAGGAAGGTCGTTCATCTGCTTTGCAATTTCATCCGATTCAATAATTTTTGCTGCCCGCTCGAGCAGGCGCGAATGCAGGTAAAACACATCGCCGGGATAAGCTTCCCTTCCCGGTGGGCGCCGCAACAGCAATGAAACTTCGCGATAAGAAACAGCCTGTTTCGAAAGGTCATCAAGAATAATTAATGCATCGCGGCCCGTATCACGATAATATTCCCCGATGGCCATTCCGGCATAGGGGGCATAAAATTGCAAAGCAGCCGGATCCGAAGCTGTTGACGAAACGATTACGGTGTAATCCATTGCGCCATGTTTTTGCAGCGTTGAAGCAATATTGGCCACGGTAGAACCTTTCTGGCCTACTGCCACATAAATGCAATAAACCGGCTCGCCTTTTTCAAAATTTTCGCGCTGGTTGATAATAGTGTCGATTGCCACAGCCGTTTTACCGGTTTGGCGGTCGCCAATTATAAGCTCGCGTTGGCCCCGGCCAATTGGAATCATAGCATCAATTGCTTTTAAACCGGTTTGCAACGGCTGTTTTACCGGCTGCCTGAAAATTACGCCCGGGGCTTTTCGCTCAAGTGGCAGTTCAATTAAATCGCCCGAAACAGAACCTTTCCCATCGATAGGTTCTCCAATTGTATTTATTACCCTGCCAATGAGTTTTTCCCCAACGTTTATTGAAGCAATTCGCTTAAGCCTTTTAACTGTGTCTCCTTCTTTAACGTCTTCCGATGCGCCCAAAAGAACTGCACCAACGTTGTCTTCTTCCAGGTTTAAAATAATTCCTTTTATCCCGCTTTCGAATTCAATCATCTCATTCGATTCCACATCGGAAAGGCCGTAGATACGGGCAATGCCATCGCCCACCTGCAAAACGGTACCAACCTCCTCCAGTTCTGCTGCTGACCTGAAATTTTCAAGTTGTTGTTTCAGGATTTCAGATATTTCAGCCGGTTTAATATTTATCATTCTACTATCTGTTTGCTATAAAAATCTGTTATACTAACTTTTCATCATTTCTTGCTTAATTTTCCTAAGCTGCGTGGCAATGCTTGCGTCGTATTGTTTGTCGTCTATGCGCAAAATCAGCCCACCTATAATGTGCGGACTTTCGCGGGCAGAAAGTTCCACCTCGGTTTTCAATTCATCCTCAAATATTTTTTTTGCTTTTTGCAGCAGTTTTTCATCAAGAGGTTTTGCTGTGGTTAATACAGCTGTTTTTATATTTTTTTCTTTACGGATGAGTGCAAGCGTGTTTCTACTCATCGCCGGGATATAGATTTCACGCTTTTTTCTGGTTACCAGTTCCAGAAAATTCATTGTTATTTCATGAATTTTCCCCTTGAATATTTGCCGGATTATGCTGATTTTTTTTGAAGTTGCTACAACCGGGCTTTTCAACAGCAGGTTAAATTCAACCGAATGATTACAAACATCGGCAATCAAATCCATATCATTTTTCAGGTCAGCGAGAAAATCTTTCTCGTTGGCCAGCGAAAAAATAGCTTTGGCGTACCTAACTGTTATTGCGCTTTCATCCATAGTGTTGTGTTAATTCAATTCAATTTCATCAACTAACCGTCTCACCATTTCCTGTTGTTTTTTATCATCAGCCATCTCTTTTCTGATAACTTTTTCGGCAATCATTAAAGAAAGTTCGGTCATCTGTTTTTTCATCTCGTTAACAGCTTTTTCCCTTTCGTTCTGAATTTGCTGCCGGGCGTGCTCAATACTCCGCTGCGTTTCAGCCGATGCTTTTTCTTTGGCCTCGCCAACGATATTTTCTTTCAGCTTTATTGCTTCCTTCATTATATCCTCTTTTTCTTTACGGGCCTGTGCCAGCAACTCTTCGTTTCCGGCTTTCAGTTTATCCATTTCCTGGCGGGCTTCCTGGGCCGCATTTAATGCAGTTTCAATTGATTCTTCCCGCTCATACAATGCATTCAGAATAGGTTTCCAGGCAAATTTTTTCAGCACAAATGCCACGATTGAAATGATGATAACCATCCAAAATATCGTACCTAAATTCGGAGTAACTAATTCCATAGTCAGAATTTTTTATGATGAAAGAATTTTTTTCTAAAAAACGAAACAGCGCTACGGCAATCCCGCAGATCACTGTTTCGGCTTACTTGCTAAATAAACAATACCAACGCACAAACGATTACGGCAAAGAAGGAAACGCCTTCAATCAGAGCTGCCGAAACAATCATGTTCGAACGGATATCTCCGCTGGCTTCGGGTTGCCGGGCTATGGCTTCCATAGCACTTGCCCCGATGCGGCTGATGCCATAAGCAGCACCGATTGCTGTAAATGCGGCACCGAATGCTGCCCCGAATTCAGCAAAATTTGCCCTGGCTGCAGCTTCGGTTGCTTGTAACAATACACTTAAAATAGCTGATAACATAGCAGTTAAATTTAAAAATGAATATTAATGACTATCTGCTGTTGCCATTCCAAAATAGATGGCCGACAACAGGGTGAAAACATAAGCTTGAATGAACGAAACCAATACATCGAGCAAAATCATAAAAACCCCAAAAATTATGGAAACAGGACTAACCCCATAACCAGCAGCAGGTCCCATTAAACTACCAAAAATAAAAATCAAACTCAGAAAGACTGTAACAATCATGTGCCCGGCAAGCATGTTGGCAAACAAACGTACCATTAGCACGAATGGTTTGGTTATCATTCCCGTTATTTCCAGCAATGGCATTAACGGAATGGGTATTTTTAGCCACATGGGGACATCCGGGTTGAAAATTTCTTTCCAGTAATGTTTGTTCCCCCTGATATTGGTTACAAAAAAAGTAAAAAGTGCCAAAACCATTGTTACGGCAATGTTCCCTGTTACGTTTGCCCCGAATGGAAAAATGGGAATTAATCCCAGCAGGTTATTCAGCAAAATAAAAAAGAACAACGTAAGCAACGGCGGCATAAATTTCCGGTATTTTTTTTCGCCGATTGAAGGTTTTGCAATTTCATCGCGAATAAAAACGATAACCGGTTCGAGCAGGTTCTGAACCCCCGACGGAGCCCTGCCCCTGTTTTTCTTTGCATTGCGGGCTGCCGAAAATAAAAGCCAAAACAAAACGATTACAGAAACAATAGCTCCGGTAACTGTTTTGGTGATAGAAATATCTAATGGCCGGCCAATTTCGTACCCCTGGCTGTCAACTTCTACTATTTTTCCTTTAAAGTCTTCACTTTGGGAGATGCGGAACCCACGGTAATCGTCATGGCCGTGATGAAATTTGGTGGACATGAAAACATGCAGTTTTTTTCCCTCGTGAAGTTCCGGGTGATTGCTATACAAAATAATTGGGAGGGGCACGCTTATGTGCGTGTCGCCAAAAGAGGCAATGTGCCATTCGTAGGCATCCAAAACATGCTCAATAACAAATTCACCGGCATCAAATCCTTCTTCTGAATGGGTTTCTGCAGTGTTTGAATTTTCGTGTGTTTGTTGCTCTTGTGCTGTTGCCGGACTGAACCAGAAAACGGCACTTATAAGTGTTACTAACAAACTTTGGATTAGTGTTGGCATAGCCTAATCTTGTTTTTCAAGCATCTGCAAAATTAAAAGTTTTTTCCATGCATTTGCCGAAATTGATATATAATTCTATAAATATTTATATATGTCTTCTCCAAACAGCTGACAATATTGTAATTTCTTAATTTACAAATAAGTTTTGATTCTACCTGCCTTTTTTTGTGATTCGGGCTAAATCAGCCACTTCAATAAAGGTAAAAACCAAATAAACCACTACAATTGAGACAATAAATGCAGGGATATTTTCAGAATGAGTAATCAGAAACACAATGGCAACCCCGGAATAGAGCACCAGCCGTAAAAGCGAAACAATCATACTACTGCGGGTAAAGCGTCCTAAATCTTTTTTTAACAGGGAAAGCTGCCAGGCATATATTAAAATAGTAACCACGGCAAAAAATGCCAGCATCCACGGCAAAACAGGGAGATAATGACCGGGAGCAAACTTTGTGAAAATTGCCCAGCCCGCTACGGCCAAAACAACTACAGCAATTAAAATTTTAACAATGAAACGCTTTAACTCCCTGCTCATTTTTTTAAAATATTACGGGTTGAATAAAAAACTGCCCCAACAACCGATAAAATCATCAGCCCAAGTGTAAAACCTTTAAATTCGTTATCCATCCACTGGTCAATTTTATAGCCGAGAAAAGTTCCCAAAGCTATCATAGCCATCATTTCAAAAGCCAGGCTGGAATAACGGATAAATGCATCGAATTTATTTTTGTTCTTTTGTTTGCGCTTTTTCATTCTTTCCTTTGGAATCGCCCATGGTGCAATTTCCGGTAAAAATTGAACCGGGCTCAACCGATAATTTGCCGGCAATAATATCACCCTCGATTTTGGCAGAAGCTTTCATTGTAACCAGCTCGGAAACAGTAATTTTCCCCTTCAAAAAACCGGAAACTTCGATGTTATTACAATTTACTTCACCATTTACTTTGCCTTTAGGTCCTATTACCAATCGCCCTTTTGCTTTAATATTCCCAACAAGTTCTCCATCAATTCTAATATCGCCATTTGAAGATATGTCGCCATTTATTAACGTGCCTTCGCTTATTATATTAATTGACTGATTTTGAAGTTCACCATACGATTTTCCCGATTGTTTTGCCATTTTAAATTTCATTTGTTTAAAACATAGATATCCTTTTTCAACTCCTGTATTGGGAAGGGCGGCTGAAATTACAAATTTTTTACGATCACGGCAAAGGCATTGCGGAAATTATGTATCAGCAATGCCTGATAAAATTTACCAACACAACTATTCTGATTCTGTTTAAAAAAATAAAGGCGTGAATATAGAAGAAAAAATGAGGGGCCGCAATGGAAGGGTTAAAGCATTAATAAAAACTTAAATTCTTGAATAACAATAAATTAAAGCGTCCTAAAAGTCTGCAAAAGGGCAAAAAAAAACCAGGTTAAAACCTGGCTTTAAACTGCAATTTCTTTTTCAATTACCTGCTTGCCCCTGTAATATCCACACTCAGGACAAACGGTGTGGTATTTTACTGTTGCCCCACAATTTGAGCAAGTGGCAAGTGTAGGAAGCGACGCTTTGTAATGTGTGCGTCTTTTATTCCTTCTCGTTTTTGATGTTTTGCTCTTTGGATGTGCCATTTTATTTCAATTTTTAATTATTATTTTTCAGTTTTCTCAAAGCCTCCCAACGAGGATCGATATCATTTTCTTTTTTCTCTTCTTCGCTCTCTTCTGCGTGGGTAAAATTATCCAATCTTTCAATCATGTCAGTATCGCATCCGCTTTCCCCGTTCTTTTTGTCGGGGTGAACATGCTTTAAAGGAATGCTCAACACAATATATTCGTAAATTAACTGGGCAAGGTTAATGCGATGTTCTTCTGGTAAAACCCAGAAAATTTCATCATCGTCGATATTATTGCTGGTATCACCAAATTTCACGTAAACCTCAAATGAGTTTTTAATTTTCTGGTGATAATTTTCGAGGCAACGGTCGCAGGTAAGTTCCACCCATCCTTTAATTTTGAAATACAATTTCAGGAAGGTGTTTCGCTTTTCCAAATCTACCTTAACGGCCAGGTCCCCAACACTCACCATGCCCTGATCAAAATGCTCAAAGAACTTATCTTCAATTTCATATTCGAACTCATGCAGGCCTTCTTTAAGGCCTTTAAACTCCACGTCGTATTTTGTTTTCCAGCCCATGTTCGAAAAAAGTGTTGCAAAAGTATAAAATTTTTATAAACGCATGAAGGATTCTGCGATTTTTAAAAATTTAACCTGTTGGTTTTTACGCAAAAGTTACAGTCAATAATTTTTCGTCTGAAAATAATTGTTTCTTAAGCCGATAAAAACAGCCTATACAAGTTGATTGGTTTCCACATCAGGGAAAATTATGGAGGGTTTAAAAGATTTGGCCTCTTCAAAATCCATTGATGCATAAGAAATAATAATCACCACATCGCCAACAGCAGCTTTCCGGGCTGCCGGGCCGTTGAGGCATATTGTTCCCGAGCCGCGTTCTCCTTTAATAATGTAGGTTTCAAGCCTTTCTCCATTATTAATATTAACTACCTGCACCTTTTCGTTTTCAATTAAATTGGCGGCATCCATCAAATCTTCGTCAATAGTGATGCTCCCCACATATTGCAGGTTGGCCTCGGTAACGGTTACTTTATGTATTTTCGATTTACAAACTTCTATTTGCATAATTCGTTAATTCAATATTATCTATCAAACGTATTTGGCCACAAAATACAGCAATACAACCCACTTTTTTAGTATTACCGCTCCAGTTTTCAACAGGTTTAAGATTTTCTTCATCAACTACCTCAAAATATTCAACATCGAGAAACGGGTTTTTGTTGATTGTTTCGGTCACCCAATTTTTTAGCTCATATACGGATTTTTCATCGGTTTGTTTTTTTGCCGCCGAAAGTGTTTTGTAAATCAAAGCAGCATTTCCCCTTTCATCGTTTTTGAGCAGTTCGTTTCTCGAACTCATAGCCAGGCCGCTTTCTTCGCGCACAATCGGACAGGGAACAATTTCAATATCCATGTCCAACATGCTCACCAGTTTATTAATGATGGCCACCTGCTGAAAATCTTTTTGCCCGAAGTAGGCCCTGTTAGGGTTCACCAATTCAAATAGTTTACTCACCACTTGCGCCACTCCGTTAAAATGGCCCGGCCTGTGCGCTCCTTCCATTACCTGTTCCATTTCCCCGAAATCAAATTTCCGGGTATCGGGCTCCGGATAAATCTCGTCGGGCTCAGGTGCAAAAACAAGGTCACATCCCGTAGGTTCGAGCATTTTTAAATCAGCCTCAAGGTTTCGCGGATATCGCTTTAAATCGTTGGCATCGTTAAACTGGGTAGGATTTACAAAAATGCTTACCACTACCCCATTGTTTTCTTTCATGGCCGCTTCAACCAACGACAGATGGCCGGAATGCAAAGCTCCCATTGTGGGAACAAAACCGATTGCTCCATTTTTTCTGAGTATCGCTAATTTCTCTTGCAGCTCTTTATTTGTTTTAACCAACTTCATCCGATGAAATTTTACCCTGCAAAGTAAATAAATTTAGTTGTTAGTTAATCAGCCCCGGAATTAGTTTATCGTCAGCAGGAAGCAGAAAAAATATATTGTCGTTACCACACGATGATAACGACTGAATTGATTATTACCGATATTTTTATTACCTTTGCGCATTGTATAAACCGCGCTTACAGGTCAATGGAAAAGAAAAAGATCCTTTATATTTCGCAGGAAATCACCCCCTACTTACCCGAAACAGAAATGTCGGAAATTGCCCGCTATTTACCACAGGGCATTCAGGAAAAAGGCAGAGAAATAAGAACTTTTATGCCCCGATATGGTTCGGTAAATGAGAGACGTAATCAATTGCACGAAGTAATCCGCTTGTCGGGGATGAACATGGTTATCGACGATACCGACCATCCGCTGATTATTAAAGTAGCCTCGATACAGGCTGCCCGGATGCAGGTTTATTTTATCGATAACGAAGATTATTTCCACCGCAAACATGTTATCACCAATTCGAAAGGCGAAGAATTTGAAGATAACGACGAACGTGCGCTGTTTTTTGCCCGTGGTGTGCTGGAAACCGTAATAAAATTACGCTGGGCTCCCGATTTAATTCACTGCCACGGCTGGATGACAGCACTGGTCCCGCTTTTCATAAAAAAATATTACTACAACGACCCGCTTTTTGAACAATCGAAAGTAGTTTATTCATTATACAACGACGACTTTAAAAAGCCACTGGATAAAGATTTAAAAAACAAAGTACTGCTCGAAGGAATTAAGCCGGACGATGTCAGTAAATTAAAAACGCCAACTTACGAGAACCTTAGTAAAATGGCTATCGACTACTCCGATGCCGTAATTAAAGGCACGGAAAGCATTAACAGCGAGGTGGAAAAATATGTAAAATCTTCTGAAAAATTATTTTTAGATTATCAGCCAAAAGAAACTTACATTGATGCTTACAACGATTTCTACGAAAAAGTTTGGTAAGCCCATTCTGTTAAAAGATCAAAGTTAATAGATCAAATTTAA